>JAAYSF010000099.1 GCA_012523975.1 Veillonellaceae bacterium | reverse complement strand
GATGCATAAAATGGAAATGAATGAACAAAAACACTCACAAGCAGCAATCCTAGGTTTGCAACATTTACTTGCTATGTACGCAGGTTCAATCCTCGTACCAATTATGATTGCAAGCGCACTTAATTATTCAGCTGAGCAATTAACTTACCTAATCTCAACTGATATTTTCATGTGTGGGGTTGCCACTTTCTTACAGCTCCAATTGCGTAAGCATTTTGGAGTAGGGCTTCCAGTTGTTCTTGGTTGTGCCTTCCAATCTGTAGCTCCATTATCAATCATCGGTGCAAAACAAGGTTCAGGTTACATGTTTGGCGCTTTGATTGTCTCTGGTATCTATGTGATTTTGATTTCAGGTATTTTCTCAAAAATCGCTGATTTCTTCCCACCAGTTGTAACAGGTTCTGTCATCACAACAATCGGTTTGACATTAATTCCAGTTGCGATTGGTAATATGGGTGATAACGCTGATGCACCAACAGCTCAGTCTTTGATTTTAGCACTTGTGACAATTGCTATTGTGCTTGTGGTTAATATCTTTGCTAAAGGTTTTATTAAATCAATTTCTATCTTGATTGGTTTGATTGGTGGAACGATTGTGGCTGCCTTTATGGGCTTGGTTGATACATCAGTAGTCGCTAACGCACCGCTTGTTCACATTCCACAACCATTCTACTTTGGCGCACCAAAATTTGAAATCACATCAATCATTATGATGTGTATCATTGCAACTGTTTCAATGGTTGAATCAACTGGTGTTTATCTTGCATTGTCAGATTTGACTGGTGAAAAATTAGACAGCAAACGTCTTCGTAACGGTTACCGTGCAGAAGGTGCAGCCGTTCTTCTTGGAGGTATTTTCAATACTTTCCCATATACTGGATTCTCACAAAACGTTGGTTTGGTTCGTATTTCAGGAATCAAAACACGTCGTCCAATTTACTATACAGCTTTGTTCCTTGTGATTCTTGGGCTTCTTCCAAAATTTGGAGCAATGGCACAAATGATTCCAAGTCCAGTTCTTGGTGGTGCCATGATTGTCCTATTTGGTATGGTTGCCCTTCAAGGGATTCAAATGCTAAATAAAGTTGATTTCGAAAATAACGAATATAACTTTATCATTGCTGCGGTCTCAATCGCTTGTGGTGTTGGTTTTAACGGAACAAATCTCTTTGTTAGCCTTCCAAACACAGTTCAAATGTTCTTAACAAACGGTATCGTCATTGCCGCATTATTCGCTGTTGTTCTTAATTTGATTTTAAACGGGAAACCAAAAAAATAAGCGTTTAGATATAAATAAGCCATTCTAGAATTATCTAGAATGGCTTTTAATTTATCGTAGCATCTGAAAATGTGATTTTAACCCGCTGGTAATGGCTAGGCGATTGTCTTTTGTGATGAGAATGCCTTCGATATTTGGTGTATTTTGAATGGTGGTTAGAGCTTGCATGATTGGTAGGCCAAAGAGTTTTGTCGTCCATATTTCACAGTCAACAGATAAATCAGAAACAATGGTTAGGCTTGCCATGTCAGTTTCAATTGGATAGCCAGTTTTTCGATCAAAAATGTGGTGGTAATCTTTGTGACCAACTCGCAAATGTCGTTCGTAAATGCCAGATGTAACAACAGATTTATTTTTGAGAGATAAAATTCCGATATTATTCCCACGAATGGTTTTCGGATTTTGGATACCAATTCGCCAAATGCCGGTTTCTTGTTTTGGATTGTCACCGTAAACGAGAACATT
>JAAYSF010000098.1 GCA_012523975.1 Veillonellaceae bacterium | reverse complement strand
GGTTTTGCAAATCTATAGAATCTGTAAAATTAAAATATGAAATTTAAAAGCTCATTTTCAATGAGCTATCGCTCTATACCTTTTTTTATTTAATTTTATAGATTTAATTATGCAATTTCCTCAATTAAATAAATCTCCGTTTCTTAACATTTCTCCACGAAAAACACAAAAGTACATTATTATATAGCTAAGGAAATTTCTCTTAATACAATCCAGTCCCCAAAAATCACATTTTTCATTTCTCATAGCATCAAATATATTTTCAAAGCTAACAAAGGGTCCGTAAAAGGTATCATTACATAATACAAGTTCATCATATTGTGATAACTTATGTTCACCCAATATATTAACAATAACATCAGCATAAGCACCTGCATCAAATCCAACATTTTCACGTGTATAGTACTGATTACTGTATTTTTGTAATATATTTTCCCCTTCTACATTAACCTTTCCGTTAACTATTATAATCAGCTCGCTAACAACTCTTTTTAAATCTGAAATTAAATATTCAACATATTCATCAACTATGCCATCTTTGTCATAAAAAACAAATAATCCGAGTCTACGCATAATCCAACTCCTAAAACATATGAAACTTTATGCCTTCAATTTTAAATCTACTTCTTTAATTAAAAGAATCTCTTCTTGAGTAAAATATTTTTGCAACTGCTCATCATTCAATAGCATGTTTTCTGCAAATTCTATATATCTCTTCATATCACAGCTATAAGTATCAGCTATTATTTTATCTACATTAAAATAATAAGCTAGCATTAACCTATGAGAACCATCAATAACAATATCTAATTTATTTGATAATTTGATATTATAATTTTGCTTAGCGTCCCCTGATTCATATTTATGTATTCTTTTTACAAAATCAAGCCATCTTTTACTTGCTGCTTTTTCACTGCAAAAAATACACATATATTTAATATAAAGGTCACGTCCAATGGTATTATTAAAAAGGGCACTTTCAATTGCTAAATATAAAATTGGATTTAAGTAAACGTCCTTTAATCCTTTTACTAAACTCCTAACATCTATTTCAACATTTCTTTCAATTGGTAGTCCAAAGGATAAATCAAATAAGTAAGGATATACCCAAAAATATCTACTAAAACCTAAGTTTTTAAGCTTTTCAATGATTTCATCTATGAAAATATTATGCACTGCTATCATTACAATACTATCATTCGATACTTCATTTATTTCCTTAATATCTTTCCCATCATAGTAAGCTTCCACTTGTTGTAGGGAAGAGACAGCATAATTGCTTACATTATCCCAATACCCCTTTTCTTTAATTATTTTACTGAACCTCTTTGCTACAGATCCAGTGCCATAAATTACAAAGTTCTCTTTTTCAATAATAGACTCTATTTTCAAAAATTCTGTATACATTTCCACTTTATTAGTTCCTTTCAATTAATATTAATAATCATCTGGAAACGTAATTTTAGATACAGGATGAACCTTTCTCTTTTCTACAGGCGGTAGTTCCATGTAATC
>JAAYSF010000097.1 GCA_012523975.1 Veillonellaceae bacterium | reverse complement strand
AAGGACGGATTTGGATAGTGTTACCAAATAATCCCCTCCCCATCGCTCGTGGGTAAAGCGGTGATTGATAGATAGGCAGTTCTCCTGGCTTTGAATCCTTGCTAGCCCAAACCTTCCCAAGACTTTCGTCCCAGTGGCATAACTTGGGTTTGCTCCTCATTACAGTGGCGGGACCGCGCCGGCTTTAAACCGGACTTCCCTATTAAGCCCCATAGGGCACCTACCTCGCTATATTATATTTTCTTGCTATTTCTTAAAATGTGCCATATAATAATACCATTTTTTAAAAAAATGTCAACATATTACAGTAAAGATTTAACCCCCTCGGCTAGCCGAGGGGGCATCTGTTACCATCTTCTTCTGTTGCCGTTGCCGCCGCTGCGGTTATCTTTCTTGGGGCCGCGCCGGAAACCGCCGCCGCGGGGACGGAGCGGTGCCTCTTCGGTTAATTTTACGGGTACGGTATTCGGTTCTTTGGTCAATAGTTTTAGGGCTGCCGCCAATAAGGTAACTGAATCGGTCTCAGCCAGCAGTTCTTCAGCCCGGCCGCGATAGTGCTCGATATTGCCTTCTTCGATTACATTTAAGATTCTTTCAATGGTCATCCGCTGCTGGCCTTCTAAGGCATCAGTCATTGTCGGCATAGGTTTGCGGGTTATTTTGCGTTTGGTAACGCGCTCGATCAACCGTAAATGTTCAATTTCGCGCGGGATAACAAAGGTTGTAGCAAGTCCAGTCTGCCCGGCGCGGCCGGTACGGCCAATCCGGTGAACATAGCTTTCGGGGTCTTGCGGAATATCAAAGTTATAAACATGTGTTACGCCGCTGATATCAAGGCCGCGGGCCGCAACATCGGTAGCAACCAGAATGTCAACGATACCTTCTCTGAATTGCCTGAGTACGCTATCCCGTTTTGCTTGTGTAAGGTCGCCGTGAATGCCTTCAGCTGAGTAGCCGCGCTTTTTTAAGGCCTCGGATAACTCATCAACGCGCCGTTTCGTCCGGGCAAAAAGAATTGCCAGCTCGGGGGACTGGATATCGAGCAAGCGGCAGAGAACATCAAATTTCTGCCGGTCTTGTACTTCGATATAGTACTGCTCAACAAGCGGTACCGTCACTTCTTTGGATTTAATGCTGATCATGGCTGGATCTTTTAAGAAGCGCTGCGCCAGCGCCTGAATAGCTTTCGGCATGGTAGCTGAAAACAAGAGAGTTTGTCTTTCGGCCGGAGTATCCTGTAGGATTTTTTCAATATCCTCGATAAAACCCATGTTAAGCATTTCGTCAGCCTCGTCCAGAACAACGATCTTGATATCGTCGAGTCTGATTGTGCGACGATTCATGTGATCCATCAGCCGACCGGGGGTGGCTACGATGATCTGCGGCCGTTTCTTTAACGCTTTAATTTGACGGCCAATATCCTGGCCGCCGTAAATAGGCAGGGTTCTAACATCGGTGTATTGCCCAATTTTATTGAGTTCCTCTGCTACCTGGATAGCTAGCTCGCGGGTGGGGGTAAGTACGATGCCCTGAGTTTTTTCGGCATAGCTGCCGAGAATCTTATCGATCATTGGAATGCCATAAGCTGCTGTCTTACCAGTACCGGTCTGGGCTTGACCTACTAAGTCTTTCCCTTCCATAGCCGGGGGAATGGATTGCTCCTGTATAGGGGTAGGTTCCTCAAACCCCATATTGCTTAGCGACTGGATGATTAAATCATTAATCGCTAAATTTGAAAACTTCTCCATATTGTGCTTTCAACCTCCTGAAATATATATCAATATAGAATCTCCATTGTTTGGAAAAACATACCATAGTATTATACTCTATCACGAATAACTCTTTAAGTCTACTTTTCTTTGACAGTTTGTCCGCAATTAAGCTAAAATATAAAGGCGTTTAATTAATTAAGCAGGAGAAAATGATATGAGTGTATTAAATGTAGAGAATGTTTCGCATGGGTTTGGAGCCCGTAAAATACTTGAAGATGCTTCATTCCGGCTGTTAAAGGGTGAGCATGTTGGTCTGATCGGGGCCAACGGCGAAGGCAAGTCTACCTTTTTAAATATTATTACCGGCCAGCTAGAACCTGATGAGGGAAAAGTCGAGTGGTCGAATAAAGTGACGGTTGGATACTTAGATCAGCATTCGGTTTTGGCCAAGGGCAATACAATCCGTGATATCCTGCGCCAGGCCTTCAAGCGCATGTTTGATTT
>JAAYSF010000096.1 GCA_012523975.1 Veillonellaceae bacterium | reverse complement strand
TTAGGACATCGGGGACGTTCCTAGTTTGACAACTTTTTAGACAAAAAAAGAACGATCTAATTCTTTTAAAATATACTATAATATTAAATTTTTCTAGTTAAGCAGGACAAAACTATTGTGCAGTCTCCACTTTTTCTACTTTTTTAAGAAATCTTTGTTGGTAGAACCATCCGAATCACCTATCAAAAATGCATAGCAAAAAACCCGCGAAAATTCGCGGGTTTAACAAGATTTCCAAACTATGGTGGAGGCGAGGAGAATCGAACTCCTGTCCAAAGGTATTGCCACAGAGGCTTCTCCGAGCGCATTCTGTGTTTTAGTTTTCGCTCAGTTGATGCCCACAGACAGGCTTCTTCGGAGCTATCTCGACTATTTTTCCCAGTCAGCCCACCGAGAATAAGGCTTCAGGTATCCTGCTTTTTGACGTCCTATCCCGCCTCGCAGGCAAAGGAGAGTAGGACGTTAGCATTAAGCTGCTAAAGCGTAATCTTCGTTTGCGTTTACTTAAAGGTCCACCGTTTTAACGGGCTAATGGAACCCCGACTCGCTACCTATGCCACAACTACCCCTGTCGAAACCAGTACGCCCCCATAATTATGATTACGCTATTCAATTGTCATATAATTATATCACAAAATCAACTATATGCAAAATATTTTTCACCGCAGGCTTCAGGAATTTTAAAGGAGATTATGACGGCCTAAATGAATATATTAAGTTTGATGATAGCGACATAACTCAAGGAGAAGACTTATATGACACAACGCACTTCAGGTACATTAATGGTATTGGCATCAGCTGCTGGATTCGCGACTTTAGCCATCTTTGTGAAATACGCCTATGCCGCAGGCGTTACTACAGTCACAATGCTTACCGGCCGCTTTTTGCTGGCCGCATTAGCATTATGGGCAGTAGTAATAATGCGGAAGATCCCTATCGTTACCGATAAAAAAATCGTTATCAAGCTTTGTCTTATGGGGATTTTAGGCTACTGTGTAGTGTCTATCCTGTTTACCTCGACACTATATTATCTTCCTGCCTCGTTAGCGGCTATGCTGCTGTATGCGTATCCGGCGCTAGTCACGCTAATAGCTTTTATCATAGGCGATGAAGTTTTCAGTTGGAATAAAGGTATCGCTCTCGTTATATGTTTTCTCGGATTATTTTTAGTGTTAGGAGTATCCTTTAGCAGCCTCCAACCGATCGGCATTATGCTCGGGCTAAGTGCAGCGCTGGTTTACTCGGTTTATATTGTTGTCGGTAATCGCGTACTTAAATCAATCAATCCGCTTCTAGCTACTACTTATGTATGCTCTGCCGCCGGGATAGCGCTATTGGTGGGGGGCTGGGCCGCCGGCTATCAGTCTTTAGACTTCGACCCGCATGGCTGGGCCGATATATTCGGAATGGCTTTACTGGGAACAATCGTTGGCATCTTAGGACTTTTTGCCGGCATGAGCAGAATCGGAGCCGCTAATGCTTCAATAATAAGCATAACCGAGCCGGTAATTACCGTAATCCTTTCGGTATTGCTGCTGGCCGAAGAATTAACTTTACTTCAGGTCATAGGCGGACTTTTGATTATAGCCGGAATAATTGTACTTCAGGTATGGGCAAAAGAACAGGCGCCTTACATGGAGAATGAACAGTTGGACCGTATATAAGCTAGAAACAGAGATTGCCACTTCCCTTCGGCACTCACAATGACAGTAAAACCAAGAAATCATCGCAAACAAAGCACTGCAATCTCAGCCTTTTGTTAACAGAATGAAAATCCCTCTTATGAGGGATTTTTTAGTTAACTACATCTTTTGTCTATCGCGAAAAGCCCGGTCAATTTCCCGTTTGGCATCGCGTTCGGCTATGTCCTGACGTTTATCATAATTTTTCTTACCGGTGGCTAAGGCTATTTCAACTTTTGCTCTGCCACGGGTGAAATACAGTTTAAGCGGCACCAGGGTGTATCCTTTTTCCTGGGTTTTGCCGACAAGTTTATTAATTTCATAGCGATGCATTAAAAGCTTACGCGTGCGGAGCGGCTCATGATTAAAGCGGTTGCCCTGATCATATGGGCTGATATGCATATTATGGAGCATCAGTTCGCTATTATCGATGCGGGCATAGCTGTCCTTTAGATTGGCCTTGCCGGCCCGAAGCGATTTGACTTCTGTACCGGTTAGGGCAATGCCGGCTTCGAATGTTTCATGGATATGATAGTCATGGCGCGCTTTACGGTTTTCAGCAACGATTTTAATACTTTTCTCCACCGCTTTCACCTCACCGGATAATAGTCTATAACTACCATATTATATCAAAAAACCTCACATGGGTCAACGAAGCCAATGGCTTACAGTTATGCGAATTTGTTCAAGGAGCTAAGGTCTTAAGATTTACGACGTTTTGGTTTTGCAGAGACGCCTTTCTTACTTTTAAGCTTTGGTTTAGGCGGTCTTGCAGCCGGCTTACCAGCCGATTTCGCAGCTGGTTTAGCTGCTTGTCTGCCAGTGGGCTTTGGCGGTGACTTTCGAGCGGCGGTTTTCGGTTTGCCGCTGTTTTTTCCAGCCGGTCTTGGTTTTTGATTACTAGGGGCAAGGACAAAATCAAGTGTCCGCTCTTCAGGGTTAGTGCGAGTCAGCAGTACTGTTACCGGTTCTCCCAGACGGTAGACATTCTTAGTGCGTTCACCGATAAGCGAGTACTGATCTTCAACGTAGTGGTAGTAATCATCGTCCATGCTTGATATATGGACCAAACCCTCTACGCCGTTCTCCAATTCAACAAACATGCCAAAGGCGGTAACACTGCTGATAATGGCTGGAAACTCTTCGCCGATGAATTGGGTCATATACTCAACCTTTTTAAGTTCGACTGTTTCACGTTCAGCCTCAGCTGCTGCTCTTTCCCGCTCTGACGCATGAAAAGCAATTTCAGGAAGCATTGCGGCAAGCTTTTGACGGCGTTTAGCCGATACATCGCCGGTATTGAAGGTTTCCCGCAACAGACGATGGACAATTAGGTCGGGATAGCGTCTGATTGGCGAGGTAAAATGGGTGTAATAGGTTGCTGCCAAGCCAAAGTGACCAAGGTTTTCGGCCTCATAGCGGGCTTGTTTTAACGACCTGAGCATTACTGTGCTGATTATGCGTTCTTCAGGACGGCCGGCAATGCGGCTAAGCACCTTTTGCAGGGCCATCGGTCTAATCTCATTAGTTTTGGGTAAACTTTGGCCAAAATTGTGTAACAGCACATTGAGCCGATCCATCTTCTCTTGATCCGGCTGTTCATGTACCCGAAAGACAAATGGCACCTCAAGTTCGTGCATATGCTCAGCGACCGTTTCATTAGCCACTAGCATAAATTCTTCAATGATAGATTCCGAAAGAGTCCGGACTCGTTTTACTATTTCAACCGGCCGGCCGCTTTCATCAAGCTTAACCTTTAGTTCCGGAAAATCAAAATCAACTGCGCCCCGGCGAATCCGCCGATCCCGCAATATCCGGCAGAGCCTCTCCATGTCCTCAAGCTGCTCAATTAGGTCGCTGTACTCTGTGCGCATCTGCTCATCATGCTCGACTAAAACTTTTTGCACAATATTATACGACAACCGCCGATGAACTTTGATTACACTGGGGAATATCTCATAATTCAAGACTTGCCCGCGATGATCAATCTCCATGTGTATCGACATGGCCAAGCGGTCAACGCCGGCATTAAGACTACAAATGCCATTTGACAGCCGCGGCGGCAGCATCGGCAGCACCCGGTCTACTAAATAAACGCTTGTCCCGCGCTGACGAGCCTCTTGGTCGAGCGGCGTGTTTTCGCGGACATAATAGCTAACATCGGCAATATGCACACCAAGGAGATAGCGGCCGTTCTTGAGGCGCTCAACATAGACGCCGTCGTCTAAATCTTTGGCATCTTCTGAGTCAATTGTAACGATGGGTAAGTGCCTTAAGTCCTGGCGGCCTTCAATTTCCTGCTCATTGACTTCCTGGGGGACCTTATTAGCTGCTCGTTCAACCGCAGCGGGGAATTCAGTAGGTAAATCGTGTCGTTTGATAATGGACAAAATTTCGATACCAAGATCGCCCTTTTGACCTAGTACTTCCACAATCTTACCTTCAGCGCTTTTTTTACGTTCCGGCCATTTAGTTATTTCGGCAACAACTTTTGCGCCGATTTTTGCACCGTTGAATTCATCTTTAGGAATAAAAATGTCATTGCCCAGACGCGGATCATCTGGAATGACAAACCCAAAATGTCGGCTGCAGTCAAATACACCTACGACCTTAGTATTAGCACGCCGGACAATGCGAATAATCTCACCTTCACGGGTCCTGCCGCGACCCGAAGGTCGATTGATTCTGACCACTACTCGATCATTATTCATAGCACTGAGCATGGCGTCCGGCGGGATAAACACATCACCTTCATCTTCAACCGGATTTTCGGGAATAACAAAACCATACCCTTTGTTGGTCGCTGAAAGCCGGCCGACAACAAGGTTCATTCGCTCAGGCGTACCATATTTGTCAAATCGCGTTTTTATTATTTCAGCCTCGTTCTCCAGTTGTTGGAGAAGATCCCAAAATTCAGCGAGTTCGCTGCCTTTCAGTTCCAATTGTTCGGCCAAGTCCTCGGCTGTCAGCGGTTTATAGGCCTCGGTATGCATAAATGACAATATTCTTTCCTTGAGAGTCATGTTTGACCTCCATCAATTACTATCGCCGTCGTTTTGGCTTGTGCAGTCACTGTACCGTCGGGCAGTTCTATCGTACCGGTCAATTCGTACATTTTACCACGCTGTCCGGTTATTTTACCGGTAACTTTTAGTTCAACGCCGATCGGTGTAGGCTGCCGATACCGGACTTCGAGCCGAGCCGTAACAGCGGTTACGCCCTTTATATAAACATAACGGGTGGTTATTTCATCAAGTAGTGTACTGATGATTCCGCCATGCACTATTCCATCGTAACTTTGATGCTCCGGGCCAGCGGTAAATCTTGTAATGTAAGTGTCATTTTCCTCGGCAAACTGGAGCTTTAGGCCAATTGGATTAAGCCGTCCGCAGGCAAAACACCATTGATTGACTTCGTCTTTTTCCAGATTATTTGTCATAAGCTCACCTCATATTTTATTTTTACCGCCGGATAAAATCAGCAACAAGTCTAAATACACTGTCGCGTTCTGCATCAAGCGTAATAATATGACCAGATTCCTCCAGCCAAACAAGTTTTTTTTCGCGGCTGCCCAGTCGGTCATAAATATGCCGGGCGCTTTTCGGGCGCACCGTACGATCATTACGCGACTGAACAATTAGCGTCGGTTGATTAATAGTCGGTAGCAGCCTGTCAACCTTCTTAATAAGCTCAATCAGACTGCCTATACAATTCAATGGCGTTCGGTCATAGGAAACTGAGTAAATCGGGTCAACATCATGAAATTTGCGCCGCCGTTTAGGGGCATATTTGCGGATAAGGCGATATAGCGGCAGCATTGGTAGGCGCCTGTCAGCAATGTATATAGGCGCGCTCAATGAAGCTACGCGTTCAATGGGGTACTCGGACGCCAGCTTTAGGGATAGTAGGCCGCCCATCGACAGACCGACCGCATCTATTTTAGAGCAGGCTCCCTTAAGCATTAGATAGGCGTCTTCGACATTGCCGAACCATTGGGACCAAGCTGTTGCCGCCATGGCCTCAGGAGTAGTACCATGCCCGGTTAGCCGCGGCGCAATTACAGTATAGCCAAGATCGTTAAGATGATATCCTAATAACCGCATTTCGGATGGCGACCCGGTAAAGCCATGTACTAATATTACACCATGCTCACCACCCGGCAGCAAGAATGGTTCGGCACCTTTCATTATGGCCAATGGGTATCCTCCTTCGTCGTTTACTGTCTAATATTATCATTATACCATTATTAGGCATTTTTAGATAATGCCGCATGGATAAAACTAACGAGTAAATTATGCATAGCCGGCTGGGTGGCCGCCATCATTTCAGGATGCCATTGTACGCCGATAAAAAATTCGCTTTCCGAGTTTTCAATGGCTTCAATGACGCCGTCTGCTGTCCACGCTGTCACTCTAAAGCCTGGCGCAACATTCTTTACGGCCTGATGATGAAAACTGTTTACTATGGCTTTGGGCCCAAGGATACTTGCAAGCTGAGAGTTTTCAGCAATCTCAATTGTATGGGTCGGAATATTATTTTTAGCATTTTGCATATGCTTTATAACTCCGGGCACGTCTGACAAGTCTTGGTATATCGTTCCACCAAAAGCGATATTAATGAGTTGGATACCGCGGCAAATGCCGAGAATAGGAATTTGAGCCAGAGCGGCAGCTCTAACCAGCTCAATTTCGTGAAAATCACGTTCGGGGCAAACATAACCCAATTTCTCAGCCGGCTGCTCACCAAACAGCAGCGGATCGACATCATAGCCGCCCGACAAAATTAGCCCATCGATTATTTTGAGCTGCTGCTGTATTGATTCCTGATCGGTAATGACCGGAAGCATAACAGGAACGCCACCGGCCTGACTCACTGCTTTGATGTATTCTGTACTTACTGCTGCCCGCTCAGCGCCATTATCTAACGTCAAAATATTGGCTGATATGCCAATTACCGGTTTAATCATAACAATCCTCTCCTTAAGCTTTATGCTAAGATTTTATGCCGATAATGGCTAAAAAGTCCAAAGGCGCCAGGCTTTACGCCTGACGCCTTTTCTAGATTCTAGAAGAAAAGCAATGGAGCAATAATTAGGGAAATTGTTCCGGCCACTTTGATAAGGGGGTTCATTGCCGGACCTGAAGTATCTTTGAAGGGGTCACCAACAGTGTCGCCGATAACAGCAGCGGCATGAGTAGGTGTACCCTTTCCGCCGTATTTACCTGTTTCAATATATTTCTTAGCATTGTCCCATGCGCCGCCGGCATTGGCCATAAAGATAGCCATGAGTACACCGGCTGCGGTAGCACCGGCCAAGAAACCGGCCAAAGCTTTAGCCCCAAGGACAAAGCCTACTAGCAGCGGAGAGCCAACCGCGAATAAACCGGGAAGCATCATTTCGCGAATAGCGGCTTTAGTGCTTATATCAACACAGCGAGCATAATCAGGACGACCGGTGCCTTCCATAATGCCCGGGATTTCTCTAAATTGACGACGTACTTCAGCAATCATTTCAAAGGCGGCTTTACCAACAGCCTCCATGGTAAATGCGCAAACCAGGAACGGCAGGGTTGCGCCCAAGAAGATGCCAATGATAACAGCAGGTTCAGTCAGGTTGATTACCAGATGACCATCAACCAAGAGCCCCGCAAGTTTTGGATTTTTAGCAATTTCTTCACCAAACGCAGTGAAGAGAGCCAGAGCCGTTAAGGCTGCCGAGCCAATAGCAAAACCTTTTGCAATAGCAGCGGTAGTGTTGCCTACCGAGTCAAGTTTATCAGTTGTTTTACGAACTTCAGGTTCGAGTTCAGCCATTTCAGCAATACCGCCGGCGTTATCGGCAACCGGACCGAACGAGTCAACCGCTACTACCATACCGGCAGTACACAGCATACCCATAGCAGCCATAGCGATACCGTAAATTCCGGCATAATGATAAGCTACCCAGATAGCTACAACGAACACCAGCATCGGAAGGCCGGTACTTCTCAGACCGGTTGCAATACCAGAAATGATGTTAGTGGCAGGACCTGTTTGAGAAGCATCTGCAATGCGCTGAGTCGGAGGTTTGGCATTGGAAGTATAATACTCGGTAATGGAACCAATGGCAACGTTGACAATCAAGCCGGCTACAATTGCGACAAAGATGCCAAAACCTTGTGAGCCGAAAACATGAGCTGCGAGCAAGTAGGACAAGATAGCAGTAATTATATTTGTCGCCCATAAACCGCGGTTAAGCGCAGCCTGGGGATCACCATCTTCACTGGTACGAACAAGGAAAATACTAACGATAGCAGCCAGTATTCCAGCT
The DNA here is from genome assembly GCA_012523975.1 of Veillonellaceae bacterium. NCBI lineage: Bacteria > Bacillati > Bacillota > Negativicutes > Veillonellales > Veillonellaceae > Veillonellaceae bacterium. The sequence continues at coordinate 41,271 of JAAYSF010000096.1, read as the reverse complement.
GCACCAATTAACAACGGGAAGATAACACCATTAATGCCGAACAGGGTATTGCCGATCAGCATTGCGGCAATTGCAGTGGCGCCATAGGACTCGAATAAGTCCGCACCCATGCCTGCAGTGTCGCCAACATTATCGCCAACGTTGTCGGCAATAACGGCCGGATTACGGGGGTCGTCCTCGGGAATACCGGCTTCAACTTTACCAACAAGGTCGGCACCGACGTCAGCAGCTTTAGTATAAATACCGCCGCCAATCCGGGCAAAAAATGCAATTGCGCTTGCGCCAAAAGCAAAACTATTTATCGCAACAGGATCACGGAAGATTATGTATAAGACCGACACGCCTAATAGTCCAAGACCGGCAACCGACATCCCCATAACAGCTCCGGCGCGGAATGAAACGCTGAGCGCGCTGTTAAGACTTCTCCGGGCCGCTTCAGTGGTCCGGGCATTCGCTTTAGTAGTTGAAGTCATGCCTGCATAACCGGCTAAAGCCGAACAAACAGCGCCAACCAGGAACGACACAGCAATCTCATAGCCGGTTACAAAAAACAAAACAGCAAAAATAACCACGGTAAACGGAATAAGGGTTTTGTACTGCCTATTCAAGAAGGCCATTGCTCCCTCAAATATTGCCTGTGAAAGTTCTTGCATCCTTGCGTTGCCAGGGCTTTCTTTAAGCACGCTGGCCATAAAATAAGCTGCGAAAGCTAGTGCCACGATACCGGCAATAGGTGCAATATACAACAGTTCCATGCGTAAATTTCCCCCTTAGTTGGATGAATTGTCCACTAAATTTGGTTAAAAATATTACCTCAATGACCTTACATTGAGGCATATTAGAACTACTGCATCAGCTTAGCTAGAATCATTGTTACGATTGCGAATAAGGTTCCTAAAATCATAGTTGCTCTGGATAAGATTTCGTCCAATCCTTTTTTCTTGCCACCAAACATGGTTTCCGCCCCACCGGCGATGGAACCGGACAAACCAGCGCTTTTACCTGACTGAAGTACCACAACGGCAATTAAGGCAATACAAATGATAGCTTCAAGAATCATCAGTCCTGTAATCAAAGTTCTAACACCCCCCTACTTTTACTCATTTATTGTAACATAGATAAAATAGGGTAGCAATGTATTACAAATATTTTTATTATTCCTACTTTTTCTACCCCAAAAAAGCAGCAATTATACGCCTTATTTAAAAAAAATTTGTAAATGAGGCCAAATATCGAAAATCAATAGCTAGCAATTTTGCCGGCTATTGATTTTCTTTACGGCTTACTTCTTTAAGTTGCAAAAGACAGCTTTGCCTCTATACTCTGCAACATCACCAAGTTCTTCTTCGATGCGAAGCAGCTGATTGTATTTTGCGACACGATCTGTACGCGCAGGCGCACCTGTCTTGATTTGGCCGGCATTAACGGCTACTGCAATATCGGCAATAGTGGAATCTTCGGTCTCGCCTGAGCGATGGGAAATTACACAAGTGTATCCAGCCCGTTTAGCCATTTCAATAGTGTCAAAAGTCTCGGTCAGTGTACCTATTTGATTTACTTTTACAAGAATAGAGTTAGCCACGCCTTTAGCAATACCTTGGCTTAATCTTTCAGTATTAGTTACAAATAAGTCATCGCCGACAAGCTGGATTTTGCCGCCCAGACGTTCAGTCAGCAGCGCCCAGCCTTCCCAGTCGTCCTCGGACATACCGTCTTCAATGGAGATAACAGGATATTTTTCAACGAGATGCGCATAGTATTCAACCATCTCAGCGGCTGTTTTAACGACGCCTTCGCCTTCAAGGTTGTATTTGCCGTCTTTGTAGAGTTCGGTTGCCGCTACGTCAAGCGCAATGCAAATTTCTTCGCCCGGCTTGTAACCGGCTTTAGTAATCGCTTCAATAATTACTTCAATAGCTTGTTCGTTAGATGCTAAGTTAGGAGCAAAGCCGCCTTCATCACCGATAGCGGTATTTAAACCACGGGCTTTAAGTACACCTTTAAGACCATGATATACTTCTGCGCACATTCGCAGTGCTTGGGCGAAGCTTTCAGCGCCAACCGGCATAACCATAAATTCTTGAATATCAACATTATTGTCAGCATGCTTGCCGCCATTGAGAATATTCATCATGGGTACTGGCAGTTCTTTAGTGTTGAAACCGCCAAGATATTGATACAGCGGCATGTTGGAAGCAGCGGCAGCTGCCTTTGCTACTGCCATTGAAACGCCAAGAATTGCGTTAGCGCCTAGTTTGCCTTTATTAGGTGTACCGTCAATCTCAAGCATAAGTTTGTCGATAGAAACTTGGTCGAGCGCCTCCATACCAATAAGCTCAGGGGCAATAAGTTCGTTTACATTTTGTACAGCCTTCAGTACGCCTTTGCCTAGATAGCGGCCTTTATCGCCATCTCTTAGTTCAACAGCCTCGTACGCGCCGGTTGATGCTCCGGATGGTACGGCAGCGCGGCCAAGCGTGCCGTCGTCCAGCACTACATCGACCTCTACAGTGGGATTACCCCGCGAGTCCATAATCTCTCTGGCAAAAACATCTACAATCGTCGACATGATGATGCCTCCTTTATAATATATAGAAATTAGAATTTTATTTCGCTATCAGACTTTGGCCTGTCATTTCGGGCGGGATTTGCATAGCGGCCAGCTCGAGGATTGTCGGTGATATGTCAGCTAGTTTTCCTGGCCGCAGCTTAGCGTTACGATGGTGTTCTGACACCATAATGAAAGGAACTACATTCGTGGTATGACAGGTTAATGGCCCGCCGGTATCCGGATCAATCATGCATTCACAATTTCCATGATCGGCTGTAATCAAAGTTATGCCGCCCCGGTCGCGCATGGCATCAACTACACGCCCCACACATTTGTCTACTGTTGCGACCGCATTGACAGCAGCCCCCATCTTGCCGGTGTGACCAACCATATCACCATTCGCGTAATTGAGAATAATCAAGTCATATTTACCACTATTAATTGCTTTAACCACTTTGTCGGTTACTTCAACAGCGCTCATCTCCGGCTTGAGGTCATATGTAGCAACTTTGGGGGACGGAACTAAAATGCGGTCTTCATTAGCAAACGGTTTCTCCTCGCCACCGCTAAAGAAAAAGGTAACATGGGCATACTTCTCAGTTTCAGCAATTCTAAGCTGATTTAAGCCAGCTTGGCTAAATATCTCGCCCAGCGTATTTTTTAAGTATTGCGGCGGATAGGCAACGTCAACATCAAGTGTTTCGTCATATTGAGTCATAGTTGCAAACGCCAGCGGCAAATACCCTTTTTTGCGGTCAAAACCGCGGAAATCTCTATCAACAAAGGTTCTGGTCAGCTGACGCGACCGATCTGGCCGGAAGTTAAAGAAAATAACGCCATCATTTGGTTTAATTGCCCAGTCGTCAGGGCCGGCGATGACAGTCGGTTGGACAAACTCATCTGTTTCACCGCGCTCATAAGCTTGCTTGATAGCCTCCCGGGCCGTCGGAGCTGTTATCCCTTGCCGATAGACCAAGGCAGCATAGGCCTTCTCTACCCGCTCCCAGCGCTTATCACGATCCATGGCGTAATATCGACCTGAAATAGTTGCAATCTTGCCAATGCCTAACTCGGCAATTTTATTTTCTAAAGCGGCTAAATAGTCAATCGCACTGGATGGCGGCACATCGCGGCCGTCTAGGAAAGCATGCACATAGACTTCTGTAAGGCCATGTCGCTTTGCTAATTCGAGTAAGGCATAAAGATGCTCAATATGGCTATGAACGCCGCCGTCTGATACTAGACCCAGAAGATGGAGGGCTCCTCCGGCAGCCTTAGCCTTTTCGATTACGCCGGTCAATACCTTATTAGTAAAAAAGTCCCCGTCTTTGATAGCCTTGGAAATACGGGTTAGTTCTTGATAAACTATCCGTCCGGCGCCGATATTGAGATGGCCGACCTCGGAATTTCCCATTTGACCGTTCGGCAAGCCTACCGCCTCACCAGAGCAGGCTAGCGTAGTCGACGGATACAACTCGGATAACAGCGTTAAATGGGGTGTTTCCGAATGGCTTATCGCGTTGCTGGGATCGTCAGCACAGCCTACGCCCCACCCGTCCATTATAACAAGGGCAATAGGTGTTTTAAGTTTGCTCAATCTATTCCCTCCACAGCGTTTAAAAATTAATTATCTGGCTGAAGCCGGCTGCATCTAAAGCAGCTCCGCCGACTAATGCGCCGTCAATATCACTTTTTGCCATCAGTTCAGCAATGTTTGCCGGCTTAACACTGCCGCCATATTGAATTCGAACACTTTCAGCAGTTTGGTTATCGAACATTTCGGCCACAGTTCTGCGGATAAAGGCGCAGACAGCGTTAGCGTCCTCAGCCGAAGCCGTCCGGCCGGTGCCAATCGCCCAAACCGGTTCATAAGCAATAACCAGACTAGCTACTTGCTCGGCAGTAAGGCCTTCCAGGCCGCCCTTAACCTGCTGACCAACAACATTTTCAGTTGTGCCGTTTTCGCGCTGTTCGAGCGTTTCGCCGACACACATTATCGGTATTAAATTATAGCTTAATGCCGCTTTTACCTTCTTATTAACGGTTTCATCGGTTTCAGCAAAATATTGGCGGCGCTCGGAATGGCCGATAATGACATATTGGCAGCCTGCATCGATAAGCATTTCCGGAGCTATTTCACCGGTAAACGCGCCTTGCTTTTCCCAGTACATGTTTTGCGCACCCAGACCAATGTTGGTATCCTTCAGAACCTGACCAACACTATGAAGAGCGGTGAAGGGCGGGCAAACTACCATATCTACAGCTTTAACGTCGGCTGTCAAACCGGCTAAATCACGAACTAGAGCAACTGCTTCGCTAATATTTTTATGCATCTTCCAGTTGCCGGCAATAATCGGTTTACGCATGTTGAAGACCTCCTATTTATCTGCCAAGGCCGCAATACCTGGCAGAACTTTACCTTCCAAGAATTCCAACGAGGCGCCGCCGCCTGTCGAAATATGACTGATGCGACTCGAAAGACCGGTTTTCTCCAGCGCAGCGATTGAGTCGCCGCCGCCGACGATACTGGTTGCCTTCGAATCAGCAACAGCTTTAGCCACACGTTCGGTTCCCTTGGCAAAGGCGTCCATTTCAAAAACGCCCATCGGTCCATTCCAGACAATTGTTTTAGCGGCAGCTACAGCTTCAGCATAAACTTCTGCCGTCTTGGGTCCAATATCAAGTGCCATCCAATCATCAGGGATTGAGTCAATGCTCACCGGCCGGTTATCAGCGTCAGCCGCGAACTTATCGGCAATAACAACATCGGTCGGCAGCAGCAGGTTAACCCCCTGCTGTTTCGCCTTTTCGATCAGGGCTTTGGCTAAATCCAGTTTATCTGCTTCAACAAGCGATTTCCCGATTTTAAAACCTTGGGCAGCCAAGAAGGTATTAGCCATGCCACCGCCGATTATTAAAGTATCAACTTTATCGAGGAGGTTTTCGATAACCCCGATTTTATCAGACACTTTAGCACCGCCGATAATAGCAGCAAACGGGCGGGTTGGGTTAGCCAGCGCCTGGCCTAAGAAGATAATTTCCTTCTCCATTAAAAAACCGGGAACGGCTGTTAGATGTTTTGTGATACCTTCAACCGAGGCATGAGCCCGGTGGGATACGCCGAAGGCATCATTAACGGCAATTTCGGCAAGCAATGCCAGCTGACGGGCAAATTCCGGGTCGTTTTTTTCTTCTTCTTTATGAAACCTTAGGTTTTCCAGCATTAAGATTTCGCCGGGCTTTAAGGCTGCAGCCATAGCTTCTGTTGCTTGCCCAACACAGTCGGACGCAAATTTAACTTCGCGGCCGAGCAATTCAGCTAAGCGTTTGGCAACAGGAGCCAGTGAGAACTCAGGTACAACAGCACCTTTCGGTCGGCCTAAATGGCTGGCCAATATTACAGCGGCATTACGTGACAAAAGATATTCGATAGTCGGCAGTGTAGCCCTAATCCGAGTATCGTTGGTAATATTGCCGGCCTTATCCATGGGCACGTTGTAATCTACGCGAACAAATACCTTTTTATTATTCACCCACACATCGTTGAGGGTTTTTTTATTCATGTCCATACCTCCAAAGCATTCACGCCAAGCGTGACATTCACTAAGCAACAGCCTGAGGGCCACAAAATGTGACCCTCAAGTATCATTAACCTATGTGGCTGCAATTACAGACCTTTACCGGCAATAAAGCTGATTAAGTCAACAACGCGGTTGGAATAGCCCCATTCGTTGTCATACCAGGAAACTACTTTAACCAGGTTTCCTTCAATAACCATTGTTGATAAACCGTCAACGATCGAAGAATTCGGATTGCCGTTATAGTCTCTGGAAACGAGCGGCTCATCCGAGAAAGCCATTACGCCTTTAAGCTCGCCTTCGGCAGCAGCTTTAAGGGCGGTATTAATTTCTTCGGCAGTAGCTGATTTATCAAGTTCAGCGACCAAATCGACTACTGAAACGTTAGGTGTAGGAACGCGCATTGCAAAGCCATTGAGTTTGCCTTTCAGTTCAGGCAGAACAAGGGCAACAGCCTTTGCTGCGCCAGTGCTTGTCGGAATAATTGACATACCGGCTGCTCTGGCCCGGCGCAGGTCTTTATGCGGCAGGTCAAGAATTTGCTGGTCATTAGTGTAAGCATGTACAGTTGTCATCAAACCGCGTTTGATGCCGAATTTGTCATTAAGAACTTTGGCAAAGGGCGCTAAGCAGTTGGTGGTGCAGGAAGCATTGGAAATAACATGGTGGTTTTGGGCATCGTATTTATCTTGGTTTACGCCCATTACGATAGTAATATCCTCATTTTTGGCAGGAGCCGAAATGACGACTTTCTTAGCGCCAGCTTGTAAGTGAGCAGCCGCTTTTTCCCGCTCAGTAAAACGGCCGGTTGATTCAACAACCACTTCTACGCCAAGATCTTTCCAAGGCAGGTTGGCCGGTTCGCGTTCAGCAAGAACTTTAATGGTTTTGCCGTTTACAACAATGTTATTGCCATCAGCTTTAACCTCTGCATCAAGGATACCATGTACTGAGTCATATTTTAAAAGATGAGCTAATGTTTTTGCATCAGTCAAGTCGTTTACTGCTACAATATCAATTGCCGGGTTTTTTAACGCCGCGCGGAATACATTACGACCAATACGTCCAAATCCATTAATACCTACTTTTGTTGCCATTATACAGATTCCTCCTAAAATTTATTTAGCTTAGCGACAAATGTCGCAATATTGCCATACCTAAGCTGGTTTATATGATAGCCTTAATAGCTTTGGCGGCAGCCTCATCAATAACCAGCACATCCTGTCCGCCGGCGCTGGTTACCGCGATAATAGCCTCAGCTTTTTTCCGTCCGCCGGCTACCGCAATAACCAAACCAATATCGGCCAGGTCATCGAGTCGCAGCCCCACGCTGCTTGTTACATAAACACATTTCCCCTCTAGCGTGCAGTAATAACCCAGGGCTTCACCGACAGCGCCCCGTCTGACAATTTCATCGGCAATCGGCGCGTCACAACTGCGCCGCATGGCCATATCCAACGCCCGGCCAATTCCATGAATGAGAATGTTGGCATGTTTTATCATCTCAATAACAGTATTGGCATTCGCATCATTGGCCAGAATTACGTCCAACGCTTCCTCGCTCATACCATCGGGAATATGGAGCAGACGATAGGTGCCGCCTAGTTTTGCCGCCATTACAGCAGCGATAATATTGGCTTGATATTCCACCTGCTCCCCCAGACCGCCCCGAGCCGGAACAACCGTAGTCTTCGATGCTGAAAAACTGGTAACCTCAGCTACTTGGGCCATTGTTGACCCACCGCTTACAGCAATAACCATCTCCTCGGTCAGATATTGTCCGAGAATGTTTACCACCGCCCGCCCCAGTTCACGTTTGACGGTTGTATCGGCTTCACTGTCGCCAGAGATGATAATTACTTGTTTTACGCCTAACTTATTAGCCAATTCAGCTTCGAGCATATCAAGACCGTGGAGTTCATTTATGTATCCTTCGGAATCCCGTAAAAGTTTTTCGCCGTCAGCTGTTATTGTCATGCCAAGCGATGAAAATTCTAAAAACCCGGCATTCTTAAGAAACTCAACCTGAGCCCGCACTACCCTTTCGCCAATCCCCAGATTCTGAGCAAGCGCCCGTCGGCCAATCGGCTGACTGTAATTGACATGCCTTAAGATATTATACCTATCTTCGATTAGCGCTATAAGTTCGGGCGCTAATTTGCGATGAATTTGAACAACATTTTTCACGCTGTCATTCCCTTCCGGGATATAATCTGCCCGCCAGTAATTTATTTTGTCCCGCCACTAACAAAAAAATCCATACAACATATATCTATTTCGCTATAGCTAAAATAATTCCTGCTATTGTTGTTAAAAATTATGTCTTAATTTGATATATTGCCCGGGAAATACATGCTTTAGTGCGACATGGAACGGCATAGACGTCGAACCAGCGCAAACTAAACCGCGCGATACTATCGCGCGGTCCGTATTTTTGCCAGTCATGATTTCCCTACTGAGGAAATGCCATTACCTTATTGAATTCCAGATATACTGTCGAACCATCAGGATAATCCTGATATGACCCTGCTTTGTCAATTACTCTGATAATTTCATCATTGACCTTCACACGGCAGTCGGTTGAATCACCGAGATAAAACTTATGGAGCAGCGTACCACGCAAGCCCGAACCCGTTTTACTCATTGTAATATGCTCAGGGCGGACAGCGGCCATCCCTTTGCCTGTAAAGCTGCTGCTCTGATGCATGGTAAAACCGATGGTCGGCATTTCAATTGTATCCGCCTTAATTTCAGCAGGTATGAAATTAACCAAACCAATAAAGTCGGCAACAATTTTGTTGGCCGGATTCTCATAGATATTCTGAGGCTTGTCAATTTGCTGAATAACACCTTGATTCATTACGACAATCCGGTCAGACATGGCCATGGCTTCAGCCTGGTCATGGGTCACATAGATTACAGTGATGTTAAGCTTCTTCTGCAAGTCTTTAATCTCGAACCGCATACTTTCACGCAATTTAGCATCAAGGTTGCTGAGCGGCTCATCCAGGAGCAGCAAACGCGGTTCGCCAACCAACGCCCGCGCTAGAGCCACCCGCTGCTGCTGGCCACCTGACAATTGGTGGGGGTAACGCTCACCGTAGCCATCTAAATGCACAAGTTCAAGAGCATGATTGGTACGCGCCTGGATATCGGCCTTGGAAACTTTTTGAATTTTTAAGGGATAGGCAATATTATCAAAAACACTCATATGCGGCCATACAGCATACGATTGGAAAACCATCCCGATATTCCGCTTTTCCGGCGGGACAAAGGTACCGTTCTTGCCCGAGCTGATTAGCCGGTCACCGATATAAATCTCACCTTGCGTCGGCCGTTCAAAGCCAGCCACCATTCGCAGCATTGTAGTTTTGCCGCAGCCTGACGGACCCAAGATGGATACAAACTCACCATCGGCGATAGTAGCATTAAAGTTATTTACTGCTTTGACCTCGCCAAACTGCTTTATTACTGATACAATTCTGACTTCTGCCATTAGTTTCCTCTCCTTAAATCCCAACATTGCCTTTGGTTAATTTACGAATAATAAGGTTTCCTACAAGAACGATAATTAAAATTAGTACTGACAGCACTGATGCATTTTGCGGGTCGGCATATGTTTGCAATTCATACAGCAAAACACCGATAGTCTTTGTTTTAGCGCCATATAGAATAATCGACATCGTCAGTTCATAAAATGACGGCATAAAGACTAAAAACCAACCTGCGACAATTGACGGTGCTATCAGCGGCAGCATAATATCCTTGCAAGTCCTTAGCCAACTTGCCCCCGAGTTTAAAGCTGCTTCTTCAAGCGAAGGATGCACCTGGCTTAATGATGCTGAGATTGTCCGCACTGACATTGTAAGATATTTAACCATGTAGCCGACAACCAGAATGGTCAATGTCGAGTAGAGATTGAGCACTAAATTTCCCGAGAATGCAATAATCAGCGCCAGCGCAATAACTACGCTCGGTGTAGCGCCGCCAAGCGTTGACAGCACGTCGGGAATAAGTCTTCCCTTGGCCCGGGTTTTTACAGCGAGATAGCTGACAAACAGGGCGATAACGGTAGATGCAGTAGCGGCGGCCGTAGCCGTAATGAAACTGTTTTTAATCGGAATAAGATATTGTGAGCTTTGTATTACCGGGAGCCAGTTTTCAAAAGTCAAGTTACTTAACGACACCGGCTCGGAATATGTTCTAATGAGTGAAGAAACAAAAATCGAGGCAATCGGCAAAAACACCGTTACAAGACCGTATGTGACGGCTGCCCCGACGGCCGGCCACTTCCATACCCCAAGGTCAACAATATTGGGGCGCGTACTCTTGCCGCCGATTGTAACATAGTCCTTTTTGCCAAGCATCATGGTCATAATGAACAGAATTGAGTTAGCAACCAGCATTAATGATACAGCAAGTGCCGTTGCATCTCGGATACCATTACTGTCGCCCATATAAACATAGGTTACAATCCGTGTTGTCAGTACTTCTATCTGGGCCGGCATGCCGACAATTGAGGGTATGCCGAAACACGAGCCGGCCGCGATGAATACTAACAGGCCACCGGCTAATATACTAGGGAACATCAGCGGCAGCGTTACATCTATCAGAGCTCGCAGCGGCGATGCGCCGGAAATACGAGCAGCTTCTTCCAAAGTCGGGTCCATTTTCTCCAATGCCCGTGATATGGTTATGAAAGCAAAAGGCGAATAGAATAAAGTCAAAACCCAGACCAAACCGGCCATACTATAAATATTAAATGGGGATTCTGACAAGTTGAATAAATGGACTAGCATGGTGTTAACAAATCCAACACTGGGATTTAAGAGCTGAGTCCAAGCAATGGCGCCTACATACGGCGGAATCATGTATGTTGCTACAAATGTTGTTCGGAAAAATCCTTTTGCCGGAAGATTGGTACGACCAACTAGCCAGGCAAGCGGAAAAGAGATTATCAGACTCAGAATCATTACCAGCAGCGATAGCTTAAAGGTATTTATCAAGGCTGTCCAGTTGACAATCTTGCTATAAACTGACCGATAATTTTCAAAATTCACTGAGCCGTCTACAATAAAACTGTTAATTACTAGGTATACCATGGGGACGACGACAAATATTACCAGCACGCCTACCGCGCCCAAGATAACAAGCCATTTGGCGTCGAGCCTAGAGAATACCCCTTTTAATCCCACTTAGAAGCGCCCTCCCTAAATTGGGGTGAAGATCGCTCTTCACCCCAAACAACTATTATTTATCAAGTATTCTTGCCCTAAAGGTTTCTTTGATTTGTTCGGCATTTTTAGCCAGCTTATTCCAATCAGCATTCACTGCTTTATCCATGAATGTTTTTAGCGCCGGCGCGCCTTTTGGCGGTTCTACGTCAGCACGTACCGAATGCATCCAGCCTTTAACGATAGCTTGTTGACCTTCTTTAGACAGCCACCAATTGGTGATAGCTTCTGCAGCCTCTTTGTTCTGGCTGGTATTGAAGATAGCAATCGGACTTGGAATTATGATAGTGCCGTCTTCAGGATAGACCACTTTAACGGGTTCACCCTTACCAGCCATCTTCAAGATATTTTCTTCCAGGATAATTACGATATCATACTCACCAGTCAATAGTTTATTCTGAAGCGCAGAGTTGCCTTCTTCAACTTTTAAACCATTGTTTTTAAGAGCCGAAAAATAGTCCCAGCCATATTTGTCTGACAATGCTCCAGCCGTTACATAAGCTGTACCTGAAAGCAGCGGGCTTGGCATACCGATTTTGCCCTTCCATTTCGGGTCAAGCAAATCCTGCCAGGATTTCGGCGCATCAGCATCGCTAATTTTCTTGGTGTTGTAGGCAATAATCATGTTGGAAATCCGAACCGGAGTCCAATAGCCTTCTTCGTCTTTAGGAAGTACGACATCTTTGCGGTTTGGAGCATCGTACTTATAAAGCAGGTTCTTTTCTTTAAGAGTCAAATAATACGAAGGGTCTGCTACCATCAGCAGATCGGCCTGCACTCTGTTAGCTTCCACTTCTCCGGAAATCTTGGTTATAACCTTTTCTGTTCCGCCTTGAAACCACTGGATATCAAGGTTAGGGAATGCTTTGGCCATTTCCGGTTTAACCTTTTCAATAATATCCGGATAGATTGAGGTATAAATCATTACCGTACCAGTGGGGCCGCCACCAGCTTTGGGTTTGTCCGAAGCTGTGCTGCCGCAGCCGGCAAACACCAAGCCAAGCATACACACAGCTGCAACCAACGCCACTAAAACATGCCAACGCTTTTTCACTTTAAAGCCTCCTTAGATAATATAGAAAATTATTTTTCTAGTTAAAAAATATTCTAAATTTCTCGCAGCATTCCTGCCATATTACATACAATATACAAAGTTAAAAAAATCACATTCGAGGTGGACTATGTATATATATGCTCACCGCGGCGGCCGGGCTGGTGGCCCCGAAAATACAATGGCGGCTTTTACGAATGCACTAGCCTGTGGCGCCGATGGAATTGAACTTGACGTTCAGCTTACCAAGGACGGCCATGTCGTTATTTGCCACGATTATAAAATAAACCGCACCAGTGACGGGTGCGGTTTGCTTAAAAACCTGACCTTAAGTGAATTAAAAGAGTTTGATTTTGGCGCTTGGTACGACCCAAGGTTTAAAGGTCAGAAACTATTAACTTTAGCCGAGTATCTTGAATGGCACATCACGACACCGCTATTGCTGAATATCGAAATTAAAAACGGGCCCGTTATTTATCCAGGCATTGAAGAACTTGTCATAAGACTTGTCGAACGTTACCACCTAGTTGATCGCGTGATAATATCGTCGTTTTATCATCCGTCATTATTACAAGTTAAGAAGCTAAACTCAACAATAAAAACCGGCGTCCTGTTCGAAGGGCGCCCTATCCACATTTGCCGGCTGGCACAAGATGTGTGCGCTGATTACCTCCATCCCTTCTGGCAAAATCTTGATAGTAATTTTGCCGAAGCGGCACGAGCGAATAGAATAGGCATCAACACCTACACTGTTAATGACCAAGACGATTTTGACTTAGTCTGCAGCATAGGCGTCGATGCCATAATTACTGACTGCCCCGAAAAATTTATCCGCTGACCAAGACACTGCAAGAAATAGCCAATCCTACTCTATCTTAACAGAAACGACACCTTCGATTTCCATTAGATTAGCAACAATTACCGCAGCATCTAGTCTTTCTAGCGAATCGATTGTGATTGCCATAAGAACATTGTGATCACTGGAGCCTTCAACCTTGATATCCCTGATATTAAGTCCATACTCGCCTAGCCGCGAACATACCCGGCCAATTTGTCCCGGCTTATCGGCTGCATTAATAAGTAAACTCACAGCCCCACCAATATGGCCCATCCATTTTTCAAACCGCGTAAGGGCTGATAATGTTATAAATACCAAACCGGTCACCATAATAGCGCTGATATAATAACCACTGCCGGCAGCTAACCCCACTCCTGATACAACCCATATACTGGCAGCTGTCGTCAAACCCTTAACCGTCGTGCCTTCTTTCATGATTGTGCCAGCTCCCAAAAAACCAATACCGCTGACAACCTGGGCAGCCAGTCGGGTAGGGTCGGCATTCGTTAAACCTTGAACCGTATAATATATATTAATCGAAAGAACCATTATCAAACAGGACCCGACACATACCAAAACATGGGTCCGCAACCCGGCCGCTTTATTACAGGCCTGACGTTCGTAGCCGATGAGTCCGCCCAAAAACAGCGCTATTATCAAACGCATGAGAACATCGACTTCGGATATCAAGTTCCTCCCCCCCAACGAAGCCTCACCAACCGGCCATGTGCTATTAAAAGCCCTGGCTTTATCTAATTACGAAGCAAGCAAAAACGCACCCGCCCCAAAAATTGATGAAATTAACAGTGCTTGAATAAGCAATGTGACAACATCTCCCCACTCTACATGCCGCACTATGCCCACCTCACTTTACTTTACTTTAATAAAATGCAAAAACCCCTGACACACCCTCCACTCAAGTGTAAACATATCAGGAATTTTTTCTCATTTTTCCTAACTTTTGTTTCATTTTTAGAATATTTTATTTAATTACTATTTTAGCCAATATATCGGATAATGTCAATACAAATCGTCATCCAAATACTGTATACTTGTTAGCAACCCGGCTTGCACCGAGTGTTTGAAGATTTGGGAGAACCAAAAAAGCTCTTTTGCACCAACCGGCACAAAAGAGCTTTTATATATTCCATTAATTTATCATCTAATTCCATAGTGAAGTTTGACTTGCGCTTATCGCACAAATACCATTCTTAATGGCGCTTTCCACATCTTCGCGGGTGTGAACCAACCCGCCGCCCAAGACAGGCAGCCCGGTACCTGCTTTTAACTGCTCGATAGCACTGGCCGGAACGGCCGCAGGCAGTACCTCGACAGCATCAGGCTTATATTTTTTAGCCAAATTAATTCCTGTACGCAAAGCTTCGGAGTCCATCAAAAACAACCTCTGAATAGCGATCATACCTTCTTCCTGAGCTACTTTGCACAAATATGCTTTAGTAGTTATGAGACCATTAACACCCATCCGGGCTAAATACCTGATCCCCGCTTCATCCTTGCCAATACCATCAAGTAAGTCAAGATGGACAAGCAGGCGCTTTTTGTGACTTTGAGCTTGCGCCAGCAGCGACGGCAAAATTAAAATATCACCAAACAACAATATAAGAGTAGGCGCAGCGGTTTTCTCAAGAGCATACTTAAAATCTTCAATATTGCGAACCGCCGGAATTACCGCACCTGCGCATAATAGTTTTAATAAGTTCTTAGGCTGCATTTGATACTCTCCTTATCGATTGGTGTAGCCCATCAGCTTAGGTTCTACTCTTGTCGAACTTCTTTAACACCCTTGACTGCGATTATTTGCTGCGTTAAATCGGACATGCTCATATTACTGGGCATTAATAAATTAATCGTAATTATCGCCAAAGTGTCTTGCTGCTCTATTTTTATATCACGAATGCTAGCGCCACAATTGCCGAGTATTGAGCTAATCTGCCCGATCTGCCCGGGAATGTCCAAAGTTTTTACAATCAACTGGGCCAAATAAGCTTGATTGTCTTTATGCTCCATCCGCGCCAAAATGGTCAATGTTAAAAATACCAGTACCGTCGCCATCAGGGCCCCCAAATAATACCCTGCACCCGCTGCCAGGCCAACCCCCGAAACTACCCAAAGACTGGCTGCAGTTGTCAGACCTTTGATTGTTGGGCCTTCTTTTAAGATACTGCCTGCCCCCAAAAAACCGACACCGCTTACGACTTGTGCGGCCAAACGGGCCGGGTCGGCATTGGTCAACCCTTGAACCGAGCTATAAATATTAATCGAAAGGACCATAATCAGACATGATCCCACCGCGACCAGAATATGCGTTCTAAGCCCCGCTGCTTTATGTCGGGACTGACGCTCATAACCTATGATACCGGCAAATAATGCCGACGCAACCAGTCTAAACGCAACTTCCCAGTCAGCAATCATAATGCCCCTCCAAGATAGCCTCTATTACCATGATAACACAAATTAACAGAAAGACAAAATATACCGCAATGTCGCTTAATCCAAAAAAAGATAGGCCCTACGGGCCTCAAATCTAATGTACATGACGTTTTATTCATTATGATCTGCCCCTTTTAAGGCCTTCATCAAAGCACTGACATCGTCAAAGATAAAATTGGGCTGAACCTCGGCATGTTCTAAATCAGCCAACTTGGTTTCACCGCTTAATACCAATATGCCGCATATGCCGGCGTTTTTGGCCATTTTGATGTCAGTATATACCCGGTCACCCACCATGGCCGTCTCCTGGCGCCGACAGTGCATTTTGGTCATAAGGGCATCAATCATCTCCTGATAAGGTTTACCGATGATTTTAGCTCTTTTGCCGGTTGAAGCGTAAATAAGTTCTAACATAGCTCCGGTATCAGGCAAGTAACCCGAACGCTCGTCAGTAGGACAATTTATATCCGGATGGGTAGCAATAAACGGCACATCCTCCCTAATTAAATGACAGGCTTCAGCCAGCTTAGCATAGGTTAATGTCTGATCAAAGCCAAGCACCACATAATCAGGCTGTTCGGCAGTAAGTGTAAACCCTTGATCAGCAAACTCCTGTTCAAGGTCAGGCGTACCCAATAGGTATACCCGGGCATCGGGTTTTACCGAATTAAGATATAGCGCCGTAGCTTCGCCTGAAGTCATTACCTCATCGCTAGTAGCCGGAATGCCCAGTCCTTGAAGTTTTTTCACGTAGCTTAATTTATTCTTCGATGAATTGTTTGTTAAAAATAGGTACTGCCTACCGCTGCTCTTAAGATATTGCAGAAATTCCAGCGCACCCGGAAGCAGGTTTTGACCCATGTAAATGGTGCCATCCATATCCAGCGCAAAATATTTAAGGCTGCGCAGCCATGCTTGTTTTTGCGGCATGATAAGCCTCCCAATTTCAGTTTAAAAGTACTGTTCCCCGTTGCATTATACTTACATTAAATCACGGGCGGCTACAATATCAACCCCTAAACCCAGAATATCCGCGCAGATGACATCGCCCTCTTTAACCGGGGCTTTGGTCTCAATTTGCGACAGAAAACAGGCGCAATCCATTACCCTGTCCTTAGGCAGCGCGGTTTTTGATATTACCGGCAGCAGCGGCAGCTCGGCGCCTGAGATTCTAACAGTGGTTGTGAGCATTCTTTTAGGCGCAGTCACTTCTTCGCGGGCGTATTTCTCACCCCGCGGGCAGGTAAACCCAGATACGCCGGTGACTTCGCCGTTCTTTATTTCAACCTCACCCAGACAACCCATAGGGCATACGATACAACTAAGTCGTCTTGTTACTTGTTCCATTAGTTACACCTCACTTTGCTAACGCTACCGTAATTTTATCATCACATGCACTGACAGTTTCGGCAGGAAGTTCGACTACAATCATTTCGCCTGGCTTAGCAACCGCTAATTTACGGCTATACAACTTCTTGCCGGCGCTTTCAATATTAAGCGTAACACGATGTTCAGGCTGAGCCACACGCATAAACAGCCTTACCGGTTCAGCGCTTTGCGGAGTAATAGAAACATGCTGCGGCACAACAGTACGCATACCATTTTTCGCCTCGACAGCTACAACTTTACGCACCGCTTTAAGCTGACCAAGCGCATATTTTGCGGCAGCAGCTCCGGCAATTTCGCCTTCCTGCGATACAAAATCTACCAAGTCGTGAACATGGACAACATTGCCGGCAGCGAAAAAACCGGGCAATGTAGTATGGCGGAATTGATCAACAACCGGCCCGTTGGTAAGACTATCCATTTCCATGTCAAGCGGCCGGGATAATTCGTTTTCCGGAATTAAGCCGACTGATAAAAGCAGGCAGTCACAATCAATATCAAACTCCGAGCCGGGGATTATCCGGCGAGTCTCATCAACTTTGGCGCAGGTAACGCCTGTTACCCGGTCTTTGCCATGGACCTTAAGAATGGTATGGGACAAATGCAACGGGATATTAAAGTCTTCCAGACATTGAACAACATTTCGCGTCAAGCCGTTTGAGTACGGCATAAGCTCAAGGACAGCCTGAACTTGCGCGCCTTCTAATGTCAGGCGGCGAGCCATGATAAGACCGATATCGCCAGAACCAAGAATAACGATCTTTTTACCGGGCAGGAAGCCTTCCATATTCACCATGCGCTGAGCCGCACCGGCGGTAAATACACCTGCCGGACGCCCGCCGGCAATACGGATGGCACCGCGCGTCCGTTCCCGGCAGCCCATCGTGAAAATGACAGCCTTAGCCTCAATCTTAAGCATGCCTTGCTTAGGATTAACAGCATATACCGTTTTGTCCTGTTCAACATTAAGCACCATAGTATCAAGCATAATCTCAATAGCCGGGTCAGCGTTGACCATTTTTATATAACGTCCGGCATAACCCGGGCCGGTCAATTCCTCTTTAAAACGGTGCAGACCAAAACCGTTATGGATACACTGCTGCAATATGCCGCCGAGTTCACGGTCGCGTTCAATTATTAGTACTTTTTCTGCTCCGGCTTGACGGGCACTCAGCGCAGCCGCCATTCCGGCCGGACCGCCGCCGACAATTACTACATCGTAAGTATTAGTCATTACTTTTGCACCTCCCAGAAATCTTGTCGAAGAACAAATACGACTGGGTTGTGTCTTTGCGAACCTCAGTAACCGGGATATTGAGCTCACGGGCAAGAATTGCCGTAACACGCGGCCCGCAGAACCCGCCTTGGCATCGGCCCATACCGGCTCTGGTGCGGCGTTTAACGCCGTCAACCGTTACAGCTCCGCATGCTGAATGAATAGCATCGACAATCTCACCTTCAGTAACTGTCTCGCAGCGGCAAATAACCCGGCCATACAGCGGATTTCGCGCAATAACCTCTGCTCTTTCAGCATTGCTAAGTTCATGGAACTTGACTTTGGGTGGATTCTTTGGAACAAAATTGGCTTTTTCAATCAAAGCAAGGCCCTGATCTTTCAGAATTCCAACAATAATCTCAGCGATAGCTGGGGCTGCTGTCAGACCAGGTGATTGAATGCCGGCGGCTTGGATAAGGCCGTTAGCACTGTCGGATGCTTTTAGAATGAAGTCGCCGTCACCGGCTGCTGCCCGAAGCCCGGCGAATTGAGTAATGGAGGCATGCATCGGCAGGTTTGGCACGGTTTTGCCCGCTCCCGCGATAATTTCCTGCAAACCATCGGGTGAGGTGGCTATATCTGCTTTATCATCAATATCTTGAGCGTTTGGTCCAATGAATAAGTTGCCATGGACAGTCGGCGAAACCAAGATGCCTTTTGATACCTTGCTCGGCGTTGGGAAGATAACGGTATTTACTAGATTAGCTGCCGTCTTATCGAATAATACATATTCCCCCTTGCGCGGCTTAATATTGAAGCTGTTATCGCCGGCCGTGCGGCTAAGATCATCGGCAAAAAGGCCGGCCGCGTTTATAACATACTTAGCGGCAATAAACCCTTTGGCTGTTTTGACGCCGGTAACTTTACCATCAGCAACAACAATTTCTTCAGCCGGGCACTCAGTATAAATTTTTACCCCATTTAAAACAGCGTTATTGGCAAAGGCAATTGTTGCCCCAAACGGGCACATAACCCCGCCGGTCGGAGCCCAAAGTGCACCCAATACCTTGTCAGATAAGTTAGGTTCCCGCTGTAAAACCGTTTCTCTATCCAGTATTTCAAGACCAGGCACACCGTTCTCGCTGCCGCGCATTAACAAATCACGCAATGTTACCATTTCTTCTTCACTGGTCGCAACAACCAGAGAACCGATGAATTTAATGTCTATCCCGAGGTCTTGGTAAATTTCCCGATACATTTCATTGCCGCGAACGTTGGTAATCGCTTTAAGTGTTCCTGGTTTAGCGTCAAAACCGGCATGCAGAATGCCGCTGTTGGCTTTAGACGTTCCCATTGCGACATCCGGCTCTTTTTCGAGAAGCACTACATCAAGATCATATCGGGATAACGCTCTTGCAATTGCTGTACCAACAATACCTCCGCCGACAATAACTATATCCGCTTTGGCTGTAATGGTCATGGCCTAATATCCTCCCTGTATTATACGGACAGAAAAAACAAAAGCCCAAATATATTCTGAATTTCAGAACATATTTGGACTACTCTGTATCTCCAGTCCGCAATATTAATTTAGTTTCTATAAACTAGGTTCTTGGGAATTTACAATTTTCCTGCTTAAAATTAAATTTTCTTTTATCACCCAGCTTCAGCCATGCTTTCAAAGCTACCAAATTATCGCTTAAAATTCGTCTTCCCAGCTGATGAACGGCTGCGGCAAATCGGGCATGGCATTAACCATCAATTCAACTAGCCCACCGTAAATAATGTTGTATTTATCTCTGAATCCGTAGTGCCCAATTAATGCATCGCGGGCCGCGCCCTTGCAATTGGAGCAGGGAGCGCAGTAGTACTTAGGTATGGCCGGATCCAGACAATCATTGAAGGCCTCGATTACCTGGCGCGCTTTACGGCGGCTAGCCAGTGAATTGCGCCATTCGGGGAAATTTTGTGAGTTCATAATGGCAAAACCGCTGCCACCGCCGCAGCAGTAATTACTAACGCCGCTGTTCGGCATTTCCCGAAATTGTCCCGGCGAAACGATATGATTAATTATATTACGCTGCGGCGAAATTATCCCCATCAGCCTAACCATATTGCAGGGGTCGTGAAGGGTAACTGGGAAGTTATTGCGGGTCGGGTCAAATTTTACAGCGCCGCCGGTTATAAGGGATTCTAACAATGGCAGGCAGGACTCGCGCGGTATAGCCATATCACCGGTAATTAATCGGTCAGCAATACTGATTAGTGCCTTAGTAGCATGGCCGCACTCCCCGACGACAATCTTTTTGACCCCTAAGCGCTTGGCGGCCTGAACCTGACCCAGTGCGATCCGGGCAAACTGAATATCATCATACCAAACACCGTAATTAACGCCTTCATAACCCATAGATTCACTTGAAAGTGTCCAGTTAAGACCGGCCGCTTCAAATAATATCGCAAAAGCTGCCGGATTTTCCGGCCATGCTACATACTCGCCAGCATTGTGGATTAAGAGAATATCGGCATTTTTCTTATCAACAGGTATCTTAAGGCGCTTACCCGTCTTTTCTTCAATAATATCCTCGATGAATTCAATATTATCCAAAAAAGCGGCGCTATTCATCCCGGTTGACGAGCCGGTTTTAAGATGCTGGATAGTGCCGGATTTGTGAACATTATCAGGCGCAATTCCCATCTCTTGACTGAAGAGTTTGCGTAGTTCTCGGGCTAAAAGAGCATTATCAACCCCCAAAGGACAAACCGATGCGCATCGCCGGCATAACGTGCAGCGATAGGCTAGTTCAGCCAAATGGTAAACTACCCGCCAGTTAAGTTCAATATCTGCGCCCACCCATCTGCCGAGCAATTTCCCTGCCGGAGTAAAATAACGACGGACGATACGCCGCAAAACTTCTGAGCGAAAATTAGGCCGATAAACATCATTGCGTCCGCTTTCGATAAATACCGGGCAGGCCTCGTTGCAGGTATTGCACTGCATGCAGTAAGAAGTCGACAGCGTTGTCGGCTGGAGGAACCCCCAATTGTTCTGCCGATCAAATATTTTTTCTAATCCCTTGAGGAACGCTCTCACAATAGCCTGCTCTTGTTCTTTATTTTTAGGTAAAGGCAGACTAAGGGCTGAGAATCCGTCAAGTGAAAAGTCGTATTTACTGATAGTATCAGGCTTTAATTGTTTAAACGGCGTATTATCTTCGCCCGGCAAAGGCAGCAGATCTTCGGCGCCCAATAGCGAAACTACAGGTTGGTCTGAGCCAATATCCCCCAGACTAACTCGTTTTTTCATCATTTAGGATCCTCCTTTCCTTGAGATACCTGCGCACTCCAAGATGCCTGCGTTTGCACATGGTCCGCAGACCAGTCAACTTGGTAATTAAAATAGCCGGAAATGTCCTGTTCCATTTTACTGCCAGGTTTCATCATTTCATCGTCCCACATGATATTGTGATAAAAGAAATACTTAACAGCAAAATGCATCATGCGGCCAAATGGCAATAACAGCAAAAAAATCCCGAATACTAGAAACTGGATGATAATGAGCGGGTGCTCAATAGTTCCTGGATTAAAGACCAGCAGCGTCATTATTTGCTGCTTAATAATTGCAAAGGACGGGTCAGCAACCAGCCATGCGGCAAAACCGGAGCCAAATAAAAGTGCCATAAGATATAGGTTGAAATAGCACACAAAATCAGACATGTACCTTAGCTCCTCATCGGTATGCCGTCGCCATAAAAGCAACAGACTGCCGATAAGACCGGAAGTTAAACCGATAACACCGCTCGAAAACTCCAGCCACTCAAGCGCATAATCAAAAGCTGTCTCGGCCTTGTTTATATCACTGAAACCAGCGACGGCAAGCCCGGCATCCAAAATTAAGAAAGTCAGCCACAACCCACAGAGGTAAAGGCCGGCGTGTAGCGGAAAACTTCCTTTCCATAGCTTAGGATTATGGACAAACGCCTTTTTAATAAATAACATTTCCTGACTCATTTCCTTCATTTCATGAAGCATTGAGCGCTGCGGCGGCAGTTTGCTGTAATCAACCTTTTGGTACTTAGATCCTTCTGGTCCCTGATGCGGTACAGGGTATAAATCCCAACGCAGATGTCTGGGCATTTTTGCATACCCCAGAACTTTATATGCCGTGACAGAAACAAACACGAGAATAGCAATATAAATCAACGGCCCGGTAATAAACCACCCCAAAGACACCATAGCAGCACCTCCCGCCTTAAATATTTAAACCAGCAATAACGCTAGGCGCAGTTTCTCAAATACCGTATCTTACAGCATGCCCCAGCCTCGCGTATATTCCAGTAAAATCTGAAACTCCGGATCCTTAAAGCCTGCTGCGATGAGGTCGCGTTTTATCTCATAAGCCTCAACCGTGGTTGAATAGCAGTATATTGCCATCTTATCAGCCTCAAAAATAAACCCCTTAGAGGCCATAACATCCATCATCGCTGCTACCCGATTAGCCCTTTTTGTCATTAAACGTCCGGCCTCTCTCACAGCAGCCGCATCGACTTTTACACCCCGGCCGACATTTTCCCAGTAAGATTCATCCGGCGCTAGCCACAATTTTACCCGCGTCAGGTGTGTGACAACGGGAGGACCGTACTTTTGTCTGACTTTCTCCATCAATATCACCTTTTCTCCGATGGTTAACCTGTTTATAATTGATTAGGCCAGCCGCTAGATCATTAATCCCAGCGGCTGGCTATACACTATCCTATTTTACATTCAACCAGTAATCGACAAAGATAACATTTGATAACCAGTAGCCCAATGGGACGTTAATCAGTACACCAATGGTGAAGGCCGCAAACGGTTTCCAGCCGGCAGCCGCCAAATCCCTGAACCTGGTCGTGAAGCCGATACTCAGGAAGGTCCAGGTAAAGGTCCAGCTGCGCAAGGTCTTAATTACCCCCAGGGCATCTTTGGAATAGACTGAGCCAAGCTTCGGATCAAGGCTGGCAATTACTAATGTTGTAAATATTGACGCCACGAAGAAGCCAATAACGAATTTGGGGAACCGGCGCCATACTTCACCATAGTCAACCCGCTCGGATTGCGCTAAGCTTTTCTTTTCCCACAAAGTTACCGATAGAATAGCGGCCATCAAAGCCCACAGTCCGACAAACATATCGCGGCCAACAACCTTCATAAGTGTGAAAGTTTTTACTGCGCGATCATCGCCAGGCGGTAAATTAGCCATTGCATTATACTGCTCTGCAGCCGCGAATCCGGCAGCGTCGGCAAATTCAGATGTACCTATCCAAGCTCCGGCCGGGCCGGGTTCCATCCCGAGACTCTTAGCTACGGCCGGCAGGAAGGCAATCATAACTACCGCCCAAATTACGACCAGCGAGATTGCCATGGAAACATGTTCCTTCTCGGCCCGGCAAGCGCCGCCGACAGCGATTGAGCCCGATACACCGCAGATCGAACCGCCGGCGCCGAGGGTTGCACCAAAGCGTGGATCAAGCTTAAACAATTTTGTGGCAGCAAAGTAAATCGAAAAGAAAGTAACGACCGATACAATAGTTGCCTGCAGCATGGCCAGTGGGCCGGCTGTCATAATAATGGTAAACGGAAGGGTCGCCCCCATCAGGACGATACCGGTTTTTACATAGAACTCAGTTCGCAGCGCCTCTTGGAACCAACTAGGCAATTTTATGCAATTGCTCACAATCATCCCAAAAACAAGCGCCAGCAGGGGTGTTTCTAATTGGTAGGTTTTCATAAACTTATTAGAACCAAGGATTGTAATGATTATTGATAAGATATAGAGGACAATAAAACCAGTGACGAACCGCTGAACATTGTAGCCCATTACCTTTGCAGCAATAGTAAAGGCGATAAGGAAAAACCCAAATAAGGTAAATAGACCACTGGGATTTTTGCTCAAGCCTGCTGTAACTTTACTAAAATCATCAGACCAACTGGAAATCTTTACAGCCATGGACTTAAAAAAGCTAATATCACCGGCAAAAAATGCAATCGTGATAAGTACTGTGAGCAATAGCGCAATGATAATGGCCCAGGTATCTTCCCGCTTAATGAACGGAAGACTTGATTGTGGTACTCCAGCCATAGGAATTCCTCCTTTTTATTTAATATCAGGCAGCATTCGAGCCGCCTGACGGCTTAGGCTTACGCCAAGCTTGCTGGAGTAGGATTAGGCGTAAGCCAAGCGTTCAGCGTGATTATACACAGCCGGTCGGTTTAGGCAATCCAGCTAGCTTGCACGCCCCTTTTGCCGGGCCGGAGGGAAATAGTTCATAGATTTCCTTTAAGGTAAATCCGGTATCTTTGCAAAGCTTGCGAATCATCGGCGCAATGCCGAATTTCAGGTAATACTCACGAAGATAATTAATAACCTTCCAATGCTTTTCGGTCAATTCATCAACATGTTCTTCCTTGGCAAAATAAAAGACGATATCTTCATTCCACACCGACGGATCGACAATAAATCCATCCTCATCAATTTCTATCTGCATTCCTTTAATATCAATTACGCTCATGTGAGCACCTCCTCAGTCCCATTTCACCATTTCAATTTTCTAATCCAATACTATTGCCTTGCCTACCAAATCCATTACGCCGCCCATCTCAAAATCGATTAAGCCATAATGTTTCATGACGGGGGGAATTTGCGCCTTACAGATAGAGCAAGGAATAGCCAAATAGTCAATCTTACCGACAGCTTTAACTTGTTCGGCCTTTTTCCGGCCCAATTTCATGCGAATATCCATCATCTCATCCATCAAAATACCTGACCCGCCGCCGCAGCAGAAATTGTCCTCGCGATTGGGTGTCATTTCAACAAACTCATCAACGCAGGCTCTGACAATGCGGCGCGGCTGCTCAATAACATCACCGGCCCTGGCTAAGTTACAGGGATCATGTAAAGTCACCCTAATCGGCAATTTGTTAAATTTGAGTTGGCCTAAATGACGGTCACAGTATTCATGGATGTGAATGAGTTCAAAGGGCACCGGACCGTTTAACCCCTCGGTATACATTTTGGCAGCTCGCCAACCATGCCCGCACTCACCTTGAATTACAGTTTTGGCACCAACGGCAGCAGCAGCCTCTTTTAGCCGCAAATTATGACTATGCATAGCGTTGTAGTTAAACAGCAGGCCAAAGTTTGCGGCTTCGAGCACTGATGAAGATATTGTCCAGTTAGCCTTAAGCTTATGAAATAACTTAGCGGTGCCATACATTGTATAAACATTGGTGAAAAAGTCAGCTGATGATGGTATAAACAAAATATCCGAGTTTGGTTTATCAACCGGTATCTTGATGCTTACTCCGGTTTCTTCCAAAAGATCATCTTCCATAAATTCGACGGTATCCAGGGTAGCCAGCTGATTGATGCCCATGTTATTGCCAGTCTTGACCATATTAGCAGCAACGCCCTGCATAAATTTCGGCATAATACCCAGTTCCGACAGAATATGACGGGCCATTATCGTTATTTCGGCAGTATCAATTCCAAACGGACAAAATCTGGCGCAGCGACGACATTCATTGCACTGATAAAAATAGGTCAACCACTTGCCGACAGTGTCTTCATCAAAATCTTCAGCCCCGACAAACCGATTAAGCGTTCTGCCGGCCCAAGTAAAGTACCGTTTATAGATACTGCGCATCAAATCAGCCCGGACGGCCGGAATATTATGATAATCTTCGGTACCTAAATAGCTGTGACACTGTTGCATGCAGCTGCCGCACCTGGTGCAAGTATCAAGCATAGTCATGAGCGAGCGCAGTTTAGGCAGCATTTCTTCGAGTTTTTCAACAAATCTCAGCTTCAACTCAGCTTCCGGTGTTACCCTATACCCCAGGGCCGCCACTTCATTGGCTTTGGCTATGTGTAAAGGAGGCTTCACTCAGCAGCCCTCCTTGCGCCGAAATCGGCCTTAGTAATACTGCCCGCTGTTGGATAGGCCGGCGGCGGCGCAACAATGAGCGACCGCGTTACAAAGAATCCGGCCAGATGCACAAGCTTAGAGAACGGGAAGTATATCAAGAGAATATTAACTAAGAAAAAATGACTTAGAAAAATCCAGTTTTGCGGCGCGGCAGCCGGGCAGAAGGTTATTAGCCCTGCCATATAACTCCGGATAGCTGCCAAGTCTACTTCCAGTGTTGTCAGCCGCATATGCATACCACTAATGACAATGGCCAACAGCAGGAGAATATCAAAATAATCGGCCGGATTGGACATCCGCTTTACTTCCGGCACTGCTGTCCGTCGATAAAAAAGCACTATTAACGCTCCTAGTAGCAGTATGCCTGCCCCTGTTCCCAAAGCAGCTGACATAGCTACGCTTTGGGACGGGGACATCCCGAGCGCCGTAAATTGCAGGCCCAATTGTGATATTCCGACAATATGACCGCCAACAACGGCAAATAGTCCAATATGCATCAGCCATGCCCATAGCCACAGCCCTTGTTCGCTGCGCCTCAGGCTATCGAATAATATTAACTCCTTACTTATCGCCAGCACCCTGCCGGCGGTGTCGGCAGGGGCAGGGAACATTGTAAGCTTAAACGGCACCGGGCATTTAAGCCAGGTTGCAATCCGCCATATCATTCCTGCCAGAAAAACGCCTGCCGCAAGATAAGGGAGAACCTGACCAATCAAAAAGAGCATAATCATCCCCCCGCCGGTACCCTATTTTTTTCAAAATTAGGCGCCTTGAGATCGCCGCGCTCCGCTCGTAATGACATTTTAGTCGATTGACAACCCTTTAAAATGTCGCTCAAACGGTAGCGCGGCAATCTTATATTTTAATACTTAAACTGCGTTGTCGATCTGAACGTAGTTGTTGCGTGAGTAAAATCGTCAATATGTTTAGCAGTAAACGGAAGGTCAGTCAGCTTGAAGAAGCGTTCCCAGCCGATTCGCTCTATCCACTCGCCCATTCGCTCGCCTTCACGAGCATGATCGGCCCAAACCTCGACCAAATGTTTGACTGCATCGGTAACTTCCGGCCATTTCGGCGGATTATTGGGCAAGAAAGGAATGGCTAGTTTCGAGAACATCGGTGCAGTACGAGCATTGGATAGCTTGCCGCCGACCCAGATTGATACACCGTCATTAGGAGGATCCATTATTTTAATGGCCGGGCAAACAGCTGTACAGTTGCCGCACATCATACATTTTTCAGGGTTTATTATGACGCTTTTTGCCTTGGGATTGGGACGGATGGCCCCGGTAGGACAGGCAGCAATAGTAGTTGGAATCTCACAGATTTTGCTGACCATTTCGTCATTGACGCGTGGAATTGTCCGGTGAATGCCAACGACGCTGATATCTGAGCAGTGGCAAGCCCCGCACATATTAACACAGCAGGCGACGGCAATTCTCAACCGGGCCGGGACTTTGATTTTGCCGGTAAAATAGTCATGGAGTTCATCCATAATATTCTTAGAAAGACCCGAGGCATCGGTTACCGCACTCTTACAGTGAATCCAACCTTGCGTATGGACGACATTACTAATTGATACCCCCACACCACCGATGAGATAGTCTTTGGCATCAAGCTCGTCAATAAGGGGCTGCAGTTTGGACTCATCCGAAACCAGAAACTCAACATTATTGCGGGTAGTAAACCGCAGGAAACCATCACAGTACTTGTCAGCAATATCCGAAATATCGCGAATAAAGTCGCTGCAGACTAACCGGGGCGAGGCCACGCGCACTGAATGCAGCACAGCACCGCTATTGCTGACATGCCTTAAAACACCGGGACGCGGAATGGTATGATATTTCCATTGACCGTAGTTTTCTTTAATAATCGGCGGGAGCATTTCCCGAAAATCGGGCGGTCCAAAGTCGGTTCTAGCCACGTTTCTCTACCTCCTCCGGGTTCCAGAATATATAAGGATTATGGCGCGGCGCCTTAACCATCTGCGGCAGCGGCTCGAGGCCAACAGCTTCAAGGAAGTTTGCCAGGCCAACTCTTTCAATCAATTCGCCCACCCGTTCACGGTTCTTAGCGTTATCTGCCCACCAGTCGGTGACTTTATTAATTAAGTCTTTTAGCTCGGTATACGGCGGCTCCGTCTTCATAAACGGCACTAGTACCCAGCCAATCATTGGGCCCTTGACAACCGGGACTTTACCACCGATTAGGATAGTAGCGCCGGTTTCGGTACCGATACTGATAGCTTTCGGCATTACATTAATGCAGTGCATACAGCGGGTGCAGTCCTCGGCACAAAGGCTGAGTTCCTGTTTATCGGCATCCCAGCTAAGCGCCTGGGTCGGGCACTTATTAATCAACTGTTCATTTATCTTGAAACCGTCAGCAACGTATTCACGCACCGCTTCCATATCAATTCGCAAAGTATCGCGCCAAACACCAATTACAGCAAGGTCGGAACGCGCCGAGGCCGCTGCACAGTCATTCGGGCAGGCCGAAACTTTAATTTTAAATTTATACGGCCACTGCGGACGATGGATAACATCCTGATAGTACAGCGTCAAATCACGAATAATATCAGTACTGTCAATACAAGCTTTTTCGCAGCGCGCTTTACCGACACAGCAGCTCAACGTCCGCATGGCGCCGCCCGAACCGCCAAGATCAAACCCAATCTCTGCCAGTTCATCAACACATGGCTGAAGATTTTCAGTTGTGGTACCAAGCAAAATGATGTCGCCTGTAGATCCATGCATGTTATAAAGACCGCTACCATACTTATCCCAAACATCGGCTAACTGGCGCAGCTTTTCAGAAGTATAAAAGAAGCCGGCTATTTGATTTACCCTTGCAGTATGGAATTCTCTAACATGGGGGAACTTTTCAGGAATATCGGAATAACGTCCAACAACCCCGCCGCCATAGCCTTTAACTCCGACAATACCACCATGCTTCCAGTGTCCAACATTTTCTTCATAGGAAGTTTCCAATTGCCGCAGCAGATCGGCAGCACTTTCGTTCTTAGCTGCTGCTTTTTTCATTTGGGTAACAAAACTTGGCCATTCACCCTTCTCCAACTCATCCAAAAGCGGAGTTTTCATTTCGTCCATTTACTTCACCTCCGAAATTAATACTCTTCAACTGTGATTGCGCCAACTTCGCATATTGCGACACAGCTTTGACAGCCCATGCAGTCATCGCCAACAACCTCGGCTTTTTCGCCTTCCATTTTAAGAATTTGTGCCGGGCAGGCTTGAGTGCATTCACCGCAGCCTACACATGTGTCAGCGTCAATCGTCACTAAAAACATTAATGCCCTCCCCCTTCGTCCTACTTACTAAACGATATTCTGGTGGTTTTACGAATATGACAGAAAAAAAAATTCTAGTTGCACTTTTGTACAACTAGACGACGCAAAACCTTATTATCACTAAAACCGATGAATAGTATAAGATTTTCTAATTTTACAGAATGTAGCGGCGACAGTACAATAATGAAAGTAATCATATGACATCGAACGACAAATTCTGTCAAAAATTTGGAGGCAAACTATGAACACTATTCGTACTTTACTGCCAGGCATTGCATTTGCTGCGGTTGTTGCTGTACCGGCTTGGCTTTTGGGCAAATTATTTCCTATTGTCGGCGGACCGGTTTTTGGAATTATCCTCGGTATCATGCTCGCCGCTTTGAAACGGCCTACAGTGTTTGATACCGGCATAAAATTTACCGGAAAAAAGGTTCTGCAAGCTGCAATTATCCTATTAGGCTTTGAAATGAATTTATTTAATGTTTTAGCAGTTGGCAGCCAATCGCTAATTATCATGATTTTTACGCTTGCGGCAGCTTTCATTACTGCTTGGTTTATGGGCAGTTATCTAAAACTCGTTGGCAATACTAGCATTCTCATTGCCGTAGGAACAGCAATTTGCGGCGGCTCTGCCATCGCGGCCACAGCTCCGGTGATATCCGCAAACGATAAGGAAATTGCCTATGCTATCTCAACAGTTTTTTTATTCAACATTGCCGCCGTGTTCATTTTCCCGTTTATCGGCCATCTCCTTGACATGAGCGACATCGGTTTTGGAATATGGGCAGGGACAGCTATTAATGATACTTCCTCAGTTGTAGCAGCCGCCTATTCTTATAGTCCGGCAGCCGGCGAGTTTGCGACAATCGTAAAATTAACCCGTACTTTGATGATTATTCCCATAACCCTCGTGTTGGCTGTCTATACCTCCCGCGCCAGCCAAGAACCAAATAAATTTAATCTCGTAAAAATCTTTCCCTGGTTCGTCCTTGGCTTCCTGGCAACTACCATAATAAGCACAACCGGTATTATACCTGCAGCAATCTGTGACCTACTTGGCGCAACCGGAAAGTTTTTTATAATAATGGCTATGGCAGCCATCGGCTTAAATACTCATGTCGTTCAATTGCTCAGTAACGGAATCAGACCGATACTGCTCGGCCTATCCTGTTGGATAGCCGTCGCTGTAGTGTCACTTGTTATTCAGTATCAATTTAACTTAATTTGATAACAAAGAGGCGGTGTGTCAAGGAGCGGTTCACTTGACACACCGCTTTTGGACAGGTCTTAATTTTGTGCTTTTGTACCAAGACAAAAAAGCACAGGCTAATGTACTAGCCTAGCCGGTCATATAAAAAAAAGAGCCCGTTTTATGGCTCCTTCATCTATCATTCCTGGTTTTTTCCATAACATATGCCATGAACTTTTCGACAGCGTGGGTTCGGAATCTTTCCTTGTGATATATCATGGTGAACTTTCGCGGAATGACTCCTTCCTGCAGCGGAATGGCAATAAGTTCGCCGCGTTGAAGTTCACTTTCTACTGTTAATGCCGAAATAGCAGTAATTCCAATTCCCAACTTTACGGCTTCTTTAACAGCCTGCGTACTTCCCATTTCCAGCACCACATTAAGCTTGCTTGGGTCGATACCATGCATAGTTATAAACTCCTCAAAAATCTTGCGGGTTCCTGAGTCTTTTTCCCGCATTACCCAGCGGACGCTCTTAAATTCTGCCAATGACATCCTATTTAACAGATGCTTATATTGCGGTGAAGCAATAACGATAAGCTCATCGCCGCCAAATTTAGTATCGACCAACATATCGAGCGGTTCATAATGGCCTTCGATAAAGCCCAAATTAATGCTGCCCCCAACTACCATAGCCGTAATTTGCTCAGTATTAAAAACGTCCATGGAAGCTTCGACTAAAGGGTGCTCTAAACTAAACGATGCAAGAATGCGCGGCATATAGTATTCGCCGATTGTCAAACTGCAGCCAATATTTAGCTGTCCCATAATATCCGCTTTTAAGCCTTGCATTGCTTTGTTTGATTCTTGGTAAAGCCGTTCTAATTCGATGGCATAAGGATAAAGCGCCATACCGGCCTGGGTTACCATAATCTTACGGTACATGCGGTCGAATAGCTTTATATCATAATAACTTTCAAGACTCTGAATCTGCTGACTTACTGATGATTGTGTCATGTGCAGTTCTTGAGCCGCTAATGAAAAACTTCCTTTTTCTACGACTGTTTTAAATACTTTCAATTGAACATCAAGCATTATGTCACCATCCGCAATTATTTTGCGAATCATATCTAATCTGGATTCTTATACCATCTAGCTTTTATGCCGCCTCGCTACATTCTACCGCGCAGCATTTTCTCCTGATACATATTAAAGTCAGCTGCTCTCAGCAAGTCTGCAATGCAGACTGATTCGCTGCAGCTACAAGCGGCATAACCAACCGACATGCTAATCGTAAACTCCGGATTACGATCATTATGACGAGCAGCCGCCTCTTGAATCCTTCTATATATCGACTGGGCAGCTGCCAAATCACCGCGCGGCAGCAGGATTGCAAATTCGTCACCGCCAATCCGGCCTACAATATCGCCTTTGCGGACAGCCTTTTTAATAATATTAGCCGCTACCACCAGCAAATTATCGCCCGAGCTATGGCCTAAGGTGTCGTTAACCAGTTTGAGCCTGTCAATATCACACATCATGACGCCAACTGGGCCTTTCCCCTCCTGCTGGATACGGAACATTTCCTGTTCAATATATGTTCGGTTATAGATCCCAGTTAGACTGTCGTGCAGACTAAGATACTTAAGCCGCTTTTCCCGTTCTTTGCTTTCAGTAATATCCCGAACTATTGCTAAAACTTCAGCTGGGCCGCTAACGCCAAGCCGAACTTCCCATACCCTGCTGCAGCCACCAAGCGGAAGTTCATAATCATAAGTCTGCAGCGATTTAGTTCGAAAAGCCCGTTCCATATAGTACCTTGTCAATTCGAGAATCCGTCGCGGCAGCACCTCATTAATATGCTTACCAACTACCTCGCCGGTTGGTTTTAACACGTTCTCATCGGAACCGGCCCTAACTTCCAGAATAATGCCATCCTGGCTCAGCCGAAACATAGTATCAGGTAACGCTTCGATTAACGCCTGATTATCCATTCCACCAAGCTGATCTGCTGACTCTGCAGCTTTGCGGCACGAAATATCCCGAGCAAAACCAACAAGCAGCTGTTGGCTGGATACCGCCAAAATGTGCGCCGTAATCTCCAAAGGCAGTATCTGTCCTCCCTTGGTTTTGAAATTCAGCGTAAAGCAAGTCTGCCTTCCGTTTATAGTCGTACCAAAAGGAGCGATTTTTTGGAGAGCATCTTCGCTAACAACATCATAAAACGCCATTTTAAGCATCTCAGCTTTAGTATAACCCAACATACAACACATTTTAGCGTTGACCTCAATATACATGCCCGGAACAGCATCATTTAACAGACATACCAAAATCCCATCATTGCTGTATTCAAAGATAGTCTTATAAAGGTCTTTGTATAAAGCCATCTCGCGGGTTGTCGGCGAGGAATTTAATAAACTCATGTCCATCTAGCCTTTCACGTATTTAAGGTCGAGTATTCTTACATATTCTACAGCCATTGGGAAAATCCTACAGGCAAAACCCTACATAATAAAAAAAACTTGCTGAATTATCAGACGAGTGTGGCTATTCAGTAATATGACTGGCATCAGCAAATTCGAGGCAATTGATCGCCAATTAGCATATCAAGCAGCCTTACACCGCCGATTGCCGTTTCCAAACCGACCTGCCCCGCCGGCTTACTGACTATCCTGCCAATTACACAGGCGTCTTTTCCATAACAATCTGCTTGCATAATCTCAAGTACCTTCTTGGTATATTGGGCATCTACAATGGCAATCAGCTTACCTTCATTAGCCATATATAAAGGATCATAGCCTAAAATATCACAGGCTGCTTTAACTGCCGCCCGCACTGGAATAGTTGTCTCGTTAAGCAGGATACCCACCTTGGCAGCGGCAGCAATTTCATTAAGGGCAGTCGCAAGGCCACCCCGGGTTGGATCGCGAAGTACGGCAATGTCAGGAACAGCCGCCAAAACTGCTTCCACCAAATGATTAAGCGGAGCGCAATCGCTGCTTACCGATTCTGGCAGAATAAGGCCATGCCGTTCACTCATAACGGCCAGTGAATGGTCACCCAAGTAGCCACTGAGAATAATATCCTGCCCCGGTTTTACCCGCTGGGGTGAGATATCAACACCGTCCATTACCGCCCCTACTCCGGTGGTATTCAGATAAATGCTATCTATAGCCCCTTTTTCAACGACTTTGGTATCGCCGGTGACAATTTGTACTCCGGCCTCAATTGCTGCTGCCTGCATTGACTTAACAATCCGTTTAAGATCATCGAGGGCAAAGCCTTCTTCAATAACCATTCCAACACTTAAGTATAGCGGCTTAGCGCCCGTCATGGCTAAGTCATTTACCGTACCGCAAACAGCAAGCTTCCCGATATCGCCGCCCTTAAAAAACAACGGCTTTACAACGAAGGAATCAGTGGTAAAAGCCAGCTTGATTCCGTTTATATCAAGTTTCGCTCCATCATGCATTTCACCAAGGATGGGATTGGCAAAAGCCGGCCACATTACTTGCTCGACAAGATCGCGGCTCAGTTTTCCGCCGCTGCCATGAGCTAATTGAATATATTTATCGTTCACAGCTGCCACCTCCCTGCGCCATATTTATACCAAGCTGCACAAGCGCCCTCAACCGAAACCATGCAGGCGCCGACCGGCTGCTCAGGACGGCAGGCCGTTCCAAACAGCGGGCAGGCTGTAGGTTTTATAATGCCGCTTAATACCTCGCCACAGCGGCAGCCGCTGATTTCATGCGAAACAGGCTTCTCGACCGGCAGACAGGCGGCATCAAACAATCGGTATTCGGGCTTTAATTCCAAGCCGGAACCGGCAATTACCCCAAGCCCGCGCCACGCAGTATCACAAGGCTGGTATACCTCACTCAGTATCTGCTGCGCCGTACTATTGCCGGCAAAAGGCACAATTCGGCGGTAATGGTTTTCAAGTTCGGCCCGGCCTGCACGAAGCTGTTTTACAAGCATATACACTGCTTTTAAAATATCGAGCGGCTCAAACCCGGCAACTACCGCCGGAATTCTGTACTCGTCCTCAAGAAACTTATATGGCTTTAGACCAATGATAGCGCTAACATGTCCCGGCAGCAAAAAACCGTCCACCTTTACCTTCGGCTCTGTTAATAATCCCCGCAAGGCAGGAGGTACCAATTTATGGGCTGATAAAACAAAGAAGTTAGTAATTCCTTGCTGTTTAGCCGTCAAGATTGTGGCAGCGGCTGTCGGCGCCGTTGTTTCAAAGCCAACGGCTAAGAAAATTACCTTTTTATCCGGATTGGTCTTAGCTATCTCTAAACTGTCGAGCGGAGAGTAGACTATCCTAATATCGCCGCCCTCAGTCCTAGCCTCCATCAGTGTCTTGTCGGTACCCGGCACACGCAGCATATCGCCGAAGGTGGCGATTATTGTATCACTTTGATGGCTAAAGGCGATTGCCGTATCAAGATATTCGTTAGGAGTCACACAAACCGGGCAGCCCGGGCCGCTTACCAGCTCAACCTCAGGCGGCAGAAGTTGGCGGATGCCGGCTTTAAAAATGGCAACTGTATGGGTGCCACATACCTCCATTAACCGTAGCGGGCGATCAGTAAACTGGCGGATTTCGGCGATATAAAAGTCGGCAGCCTTTTTGACCTCGCTAGCTGTCATGCTCTGCATACATTTCCAGCTCCTTAAATAATTCAAGGGTTTTATGCGCCTCTTCTTCGTCTACAGTTTGAATGGCAAAGCCGGCATGGACTAATACATAATCGCCGATTTTGACCTCCGGAAGCAGCATGAGACTAACCTGGCGGGTAATGCCGCTAATATCGACAGTGCCCAGCATATCAACCTTATCAACAATCTTGCCCGGAACCGCTAAACACATAGGTACTAAGCTCCTTTCATAAAACCACCACTACCACTTTTAACTTATTACCTTCCCGTAACTCCAATTTCCAAAGCTAATTTCTAATTACCAATAATACTTGCCGCAATTACAGCTTGG
The DNA here is from genome assembly GCA_012523975.1 of Veillonellaceae bacterium. Classification (NCBI taxonomy): domain Bacteria; kingdom Bacillati; phylum Bacillota; class Negativicutes; order Veillonellales; family Veillonellaceae; species Veillonellaceae bacterium. Next base: position 5,504 of record JAAYSF010000096.1, on the reverse strand, counting down.
CCTAGTGCCAGCCCTCCATCATTAGACGGTACCTGACGATGTAAATAACAATCGTAACCGCTTCGCTGCAGCAGCTTAAGCGTCTCATTCAGCAGCGTAATATTCTGCCAAACGCCGCCGCTCAGTGCCACCTTCCTTATCCCGGTATCTTGGCTGATTAGGCTGATTATGTTTACAGTAGCCGCTGCCAAGGTGATATGAAAACTCGCTGCTAATTCGGCAGGACTTGTTCCTTGCTGCAGTTGTCTGATAAGCTCGCCGAAGGTTGGTTTGAAGTCAAGCTGATAGGGGCTTGCTTTTATAATATCATAGGGCAGTACACTGCCCCGTTGTCCGGCGGCAGCCAGTTCCAGTTCAACAGCTGCCTGGCCTTCATAATTTATTTGATTGCGGATATTCAGCAGGGCTGCCGCAGCATCAAACAGCCGTCCAGCACCCGATGCCAGCGGGGCATTTAAGCCTTTAGCCGCAGCATCGGCAACTAATTTCCACGTACCCGGCAAGCTGCGGACAAACGGAATATCTATTCCGGCCAATCCCTTGCCGTAAATCTCGTACAGCAGCCACAAAGCCAACCGCCAAGGCTCTTTGATGGCCTTAGTTCCGCCCGGCAAGCGCAGATATCGCAGATGGCCGGCTCGTACAAAGCTTTTGAGATCGGCCACAATAAACTCGCCGCCCCATAATGCACCGTCCAGGCCATAGCCCGTCCCATCAAACGCCACACCAATGACCTTCTCGGTCAGGCCATGCTCGGCCATTACTGCCGCAATATGAGCATGGTGATGCTGAACCCCGACCTTCGGCAAATCAAGGGTAAGGGCATACTTGGTTGACAAATACTCGGGATGAAGATCATAAGCGACCGCCACAGGGTTAATGGTAAATAGTTTCTGGAAATGCTTAATAGAATCGACATAAGAGTTATATGTCGCTAAGTTCTCTAAGTCACCGATGTGGGCGCTCATAAACGCCTGCTTATCGCGGGTCAGACAAAAAGTATTTTTTAGCTCGCCCCCTGCCGCCAGAACCTGGGGCATCTGATAAGCCAGACTGATGGGAGACGGCACCAAGCCGCGGCTGCGTCTTAGCATATACTGCTTTTCAGCAACCACCCGCATTACCGAATCATCCACCCGACGATAAATCTGCCGGTCATGAACGAGAAAATAATCAGCTATCGACGATAACTGCACCATGGCATCATTATCATCATACACAATTGGCTCATCACTGGTATTGCCGCTGGTCATAACCCAAACCTCCGGCTCATCAAGCAGCAGCCAGTGGATAGGGGCATAAGGTAGCATGGCACCCAACCAAGGGTTATTTGGTGCTACATTGTCCGCCAAATTATAATCAGGTTTCTTAGCCAGCAACACAATCGGCCGGACAATTCCGCCAAGCATAATCTCTTCAACCGGCGAAATGAAACATAATCTATGTATCGCCTCGATACTGCCGCCCATGACGGCAAAAGGCTTATCTTCTCTTGTTTTACGAGCACGGAGCTTTGTTACCGCCTGCTCGTTTCGCGCATCGCAGGCTAAATGATAGCCGCCGATGCCCTTAACAGCAACTATGCAACCCTCTTTAACAAGCTTTTTGGTCTTAGCAAATATGTCTTGGCGTTCTACCGGCTTACCGGTATTATCCAATAGCTGATAAGATGGTCCGCACTGCTGACAGGCATTGGGCTGGGCATGAAACCGCCGATCGGCAGGATTATCATATTCATGCTGACAGCTCGGGCACATTGGAAAGACCGCCATCGTGGTAAAAGGCCGGTCATAAGGAATGTCTTTGATTATACTATAGCGCGGTCCGCAGTTGGTACAGTTGATAAACGGATAACCGCTGCGCCGGTCGGTACTATCCTTAAGCTCACGCTGACAATCAGCGCAAGTTGCAACATCGGGCGATACCAAGGCCGTTTTAGCCGCTGTACTATCACTGTTTCTGATAACAAAGAGGCTGTCACCGCCGACTGCTGCCGGCGTTATTTTAACTTCGGACAACACAGCTAATGGCGGCGCCTGCGTCGTTAGAGCCTTTACAAAAGCTTCTAGACTTGCAGTCCGCCCCTCAACCTCAAGCTCAACTCCGGCAGCGTTATTTAGAATAAAGCCGCTAAGCTCAAAATGATTGGCCAAATTAAAAACAAAGGGGCGGAAACCCACCCCTTGTACGATACCGGCAATATTAATCTTAAGACGTTTCATAACGTTCTCCTATTTTAGAGGGGTGCTTATTAATTCCGCATTATTCCTTATTTTTCCTGCTGACTGGCAAGTGCTATTTTTGCCTGAATCATCAACGCGCATTCAAGCCGTTTTTTCTGAAGCTTGCAGCCAATTTCATAAGGTTTATAAATATCCCCACTGAACAAATCAGCGTTGGCATGACAGCCGCCGCTGCAATAGAACCGCGCCCAGCACTTAGCGCATTCCGGCTTGTTGAGAACATGAGCCTGCCGGAACTTCTCGGGCATTTTAGTTTCTTTAACGCCCTCAAAAACCGTACCCAGTCGATATTTTTCACGACCGACAAATTGGTGACAAGGATAGAGCTCGCCGTCCGGGGTAACAGCAAAGTATTCATGACCGGCTCCGCAGCCACTCAGCCGCTTGGCAACACAAGGCCCATTATTGATATCCATATTAAAATGGAAGAACTCAAAACCATTGCTGGCCAACTTACGATTGAGATATTCAACGGCGAGCTCTTCATACTGCTGGTAAAGCTTAGGCAGGTGTTCTTCTTCCAAAGCATAGTCACAGTCCTTAGCGACAACGGGCTCTACCGATAAAAGATTAAAGCCTAAATCAGCCATTGCTAAAACATCGGCGGCGAAATCAAGATTATTGGCCGTGAAAGTACCGCGCAGATAATAATTCTCACCGTTACGAGAATCGACTGTTTTGCGGACATTTTTTAAAACCCGGTCAAAGCTGCCCCGTCCGTCAACATGCGGCCGCATATTGTCATGGACTTCGGGCCGACCGTCCATACTTAGTACCAGGCTTATATTATTATCATTTAGATATTTTATATTCGCATCGTTTAGAAGTACGCCATTTGTTGTCAGCGTAAGCTTGAAAACCTTGCCTGTTTCGCTTTCACGCTGTCTTACATATTCAACAACAGCTTTGACGGTATCCATATTCATTAGCGGTTCGCCGCCAAAAAAGTCAATTTCACAGTGACGGCGCGCGCCGCTATTTTCAATAATAAAATCTACCGCCCGCTTGCCGACCTCTTGGGACATAAAGCCGCGGTCATGACCGAAATCACCGGTACCGGCAAAACAGTACTTACAGCGCAAATTACAGTCATGGGCTATATGCAGGCAGAGTGATTTGACCAATGGCTTATCGCTAAAAGTCGGCGGCACATTGATATCAGGCGCAAACAGCTGACCCTCGGCCATCAAGCCGCGCAGTTCAGCCATTACTTCCTTAAGCTCGACTTGCTCATATTTACCGTCAAGAGCGGCCAGAACTTTCTGGTCATTATTGCCGGTAAAGACATCCATTATATCATAGACAATTTTATCAATAACATGCACGGCGCCGCTATTGATGTCGAGCATTATATACATGTCATTGAGATAAAACTTATGAATTTTCATTAAGTACAACCTTTCATATATGAAAATAAACCCCTTGCCGAACTTACGGCAAGGGGCTGTTCCTCCGGCCTATTGCTTCTGGCAGACCTGATTGCCAACAGTGCAGGATGTTTTGCATGCCGACTGGCACGAAGCCTGGCATTCGCCGCAACCGCCTGTATGTACAGTTTTTTGCAATGAAGCTGTATTAACAGTCATAATATGCTTAGCCAAAGTAACCCCTCCTTGAACAACTACATTTTTACTTAATCTATTTTATCCCTTTTCGGATTTGGAATCAAGTAGTTATTGTTCTGGAGTTAGCACTAACCTAACCGGCAAGTTAGATGCGCCCGGCGGGCTAAAGGTCAGCCACAGTGATTGACCGCCGTCAAAGGTGCCCAAGTAAGCTGCTTCCTTCTCGGTTGCGCCGAAGGAGGTCGCATTCTCCGGAGTCGGAATTACCGATCGAATCTGATGCTGATACTTGAGGCCCATGCCACCGGCGTATTGGCCGCCGCGCGGATTGAGGTGATACGCAATTTTGCCATCGTAATGCGATGGAATAAAGATCTTATAGACAACACCATAATTGCCATAGTTAAGCACCATGCTGCCGTCTGTTTTATCGATGCCGGTCACATATTTATCAAGCTTATTGTCGGCAAGGGTAATGGCTACCGGCCCATCTTTTTTAGGGCTGTACGCTTGGTCAGCTACCAGCAGACGGTCTGCCCCTTCAAAAGTTCCCCGCAAACGCCATTGATCGGCGGGCAGGATTTTAGCTGTTTTTGCAAACTCTTTCACATCTGCGTCAACGGGCAGCATCATAACACTAACCTTTACCGGGCGGTCGGTTATAAAGTCATACATGCCGTTAACGAGCTCGTTAGTCTGGACAACAGCATCGGCCAGTTCAGTAGAGAGCTGCCGGGAACCGCCAGCCGGAACTTCGACCAAATACAAATTGTTGTCGGCAAAATACTCCATCTGGACTTCCTTGCCAATTGCCAAATAATCAAGTCCAGGACCACCCAAACCAAACTGCGTTACTGTAATATTAGCCGGCTTATCGCCATCATTCTCGAACAATACAACAATTTTTTTGGGCTCATCAGTAGCATTTACATGATGAAAAAACAGTCTGGCTTTCCCGTCTACCGTATCCTGATATGTAATACCATCCTCAGGCACCATCTCCGGGCTATCTGATAGTAACAATTTACCGCCCGAATAAGTTTCTTTAACCTGCCACTCGGGCAGTTTGAGTAAATCAATACCGTTCAACCGGTCTTTTACCGCGTCAGCGGCCAAGCCTGTGCTGTTAACACACAAAGCCAAGGCTACCGCCGCCGGCAGTATGTATCGAAAAAATTTCATTATATCCCTCCTAACATAAGTGCATTATAGCAATAACTTGTTTTTATGTAAACGTTTTTTCGCTTCTTCCAAAATTAGTATATGTCAAGGGGATTTTTACGTCCGTTGACCTTTGATGCTTATAGTACGATGAATCATCGCCCGGTTAATAGATGGTATGCTTTGAAACCTCCAAGGACAAAGGTGACGTTCCTTTTTCGTCACCTTCTCTCAAATCTTAGGACAAAGGGGACGTTCCTTTTTCGTCACCTTCTCTCAAATCTTTACTATTACGCCGAGATATTCCGGTTGCTCTCTCAATTTAATCATAGCACGACGTTCAGTATTCAGTAATTTAACTATGTACGTTGGATAGATAGATGACAAACAAGGAACGTCCTCGTTGTCCACAGTTACTTTCGTCCTAAGATCAGCGCTGCTTGCTTTAGTATGTCATTCTCCATTTTTAGGCGTTGATTTTCTTTACGAAGCTGAATTAATTCATTTTGTTCAGCACTTCGATTATCGGCCTCTT
>JAAYSF010000095.1 GCA_012523975.1 Veillonellaceae bacterium | reverse complement strand
TATTAAGGTTATATATTAAAGCCTCCATTGCTTGATAAACTTCTTCTTCACTGGCCTTTGCCATAAAAGGAGCTATATCACGATCAAAAAAAGCAAAAGATTGCCCGCCATGCATATCGTTCTGTGAGCTTTGCAAAATAATTGCCGCCAAGGCAGTAGCCGAGGAAGGACGTTTAGGAGGCCTTATATAACCATGACCATTATTAAAACCTGATTTAAGCAGCTTTCCTAACGGTATTTGTACGCAGGTAAGGGTTTTGCCATAAAAGTCCAAGTCATGTATATGAATATCACCTTTAACGTGAGCTGTCGCAATTTTTTCAGGGATTAGCCTTGTTAGATAATAAGCCTTACTTGCTGCACTAGCTATTTGGAGCATTTTGGCCGAAGGAGAATTAGATACATTGGCATTTTCTCTGCTTGTTTCAACAAGTATATCAGCAACTGCATCCATTAATTCTGATTTTGCGTCACGCATGCGGGTACGTTTATCCCGATATAAAATATACGCTTTAGCCGTTTTCGCATGTCCTTTTTCAATAAGCATTTTTTCAACAGCATCTTGAACATCTTCTACGCTGAAAACACCGCCGTTAAACTTATGCTTTAAAAAGCGTAAAACGTCTAACGTTAGTTCCATCGCCAACTGCTTGTCCGCTCCACCAACTGCTTTTGCTGCTTTAAATATTGCTTCAGTAATCTTACTCTCATCAAAATCTACAACACGACCATCACGCTTTTTTATCTTTGTTAACATCCAAATCCCCGTCCTCGTCAAAAAAATTATTTAATAGTTCGCGTTTTCATTAAATCTTCTAGTTCCTGCATAAAGTTATTAATATCTGCAAATTGACGATAAACAGACGCAAACCTAACATAAGCTACTTGATCGATCTCTTTGAGATACTGCATTACCATTTCGCCAATCTGTTGGGTAGGAATTTCACGTTCCATGGTATTTCTAATTTCTTTCTCAACTCTTTCAACCATTTCTTCGACAACCGATAAAGGTATAGGCCGCTTTTGACAGGCTCTCAATACGCCATCCATAATTTTACTACGATCAAATAACATCCTGCGCCCATCCTTTTTTACTACCATCAGCGGAACCTGTTCAACAACTTCATATGTAGTAAATCGCCGGTTACAGCTTACACACTCACGCCTGCGTCTGATTGTACTGCCTTCTTCTGCCGACCTTGAATCACTAACCTTGCTTTCCATCCAGCCACAAAACGGACAGCGCACCTTCAGCCCCCCATTGTTACAAAATTTTTCAGCATGCGGTATGTTAAATAGATTATTATTTAATATACTACATATAGTAGTGCATTTTACTCAATACGCCATATATAGTGTAATTCCTGCCATTATATGAATTTTTTTGATAAAAAAATCTCTACCTTTACTTAAGGTAGAGATTTTTAACTATTCACCATGCCGTATTTCTGCAATTGCTGCTGCCTCAACCAGGATAACATCAAACCCAATCTTGCTAATTTTCTCCCATGGAATTACTATGTCCTCATTTCTGCCAAACAGCCCAAGAAATTTCCCTGTCCCGGGGACAACTATTGCCGTTAGCTTTCCGGATTCAATATCAATTTCAATATCAGTAATTGTACCCAACCGCTTGCCGTCCATAACATTTATGACCTCTTTTAGTTTCAAGTCTGATACGCAAAAAGTAATATCATTCATGACATCACCCCCTCGCTACACTATATGACAAGCGTTCATGAACTCATGACACAAAAATAAAAACCGAGTCTTGGAAGTTATAAGGAAGCTCAATAAATTTAGCAAGTATTTCGTTTCCATGAATTCCCAACTGGTTTTCTCTATTAATTAACCTTGCTTTTCTGCATATAAATTAATTGGAGGTGTATTCATGGGTAAAGGGATCTTTATAGGGTTTGTTAAAAATGATGGCTTTAGATACTCTCCTGAGTCAATTCCCGAAGAGATAAAACAGAAAATTGCAGATGTTTTCATTATTAACGACAACCAGGCAAAACTCAGTCAACTAATTACTAGCGATAAATCAGGCGATAATTCAGAAAGCAGCCAGACTTGACTAATAAAATCGTTATAATGATAATAAGCTATAATTAGCATTCGACAAAAATTGTTTATAGGTAATAACAAATGAAAAAATATACTCCAAATAAAACAATTGTAATAATGTTATGGACAATATCGCTTGCGTCTATCGGAATACTGTTCCTTCAAACCTATTTAGAGGATATTAAAGAAGTACCTCAGCAGATTGAATTCGGTACATCAAAAAACACCTCACATAAAGAAATATTAACCCCCTCCGAGTTTAAGGATAATTTCAACGCAGCTTCAACTGAGTTTGACAGTAGCATTAAGATTGAGTCCTTAAACATTCAGACAGGTCTTTATCAAAAAACATTTAGTATAAAGCTGAAAAAAACATCCACTTACTCGGTATATTGGATGAAGAAGGAATGATAAGCAGAGTTACAATCATTGGGTTGAGCGATCACTCCTTAGATGCCGACCCTGATACAACAATGGCAATCGCTATCCTAATAGCCGCTTTTAATCCCGATTTGGCAATTTTAGACTGTTACCAAATAATTAAGGACGCCGCCCCCATCCAACCATCTTCAAGCGGCGAGACTATCCGTTATGGAAAACGGTATTTTTATACCCGTACAGTAGATAACAAAGTAATGTTTTCTGTCAGCAAATTTCAACCGGAAACTAAGAGATAAGTTAACCTATGCACAATACTCGGGGAGCCGCTAAGAACGCCACGCTCAATCGTCTATCATTATGACATTTAATCCTGTCATTGTGAGGACCAAATGGGCGTGGCATCTTGCTTCTTGGACTTCTTAAGATTAATTTTGAACGTATTTTATCGAAAGAAGTAATGTTACAGGCTAACAATAAATAACAATAAGCTGAATAATGTTGTTTGGCTTCGTAGAAGGAGGGTATCGATGAATGCTATATATTGCCGGGTAAGCACTGATGAGCAGGCCCGCAAAGGTTACTCTCTTGAAGATCAACGCCAAGCCTGTCGTCTTCATTTGCTTAAAATGGGCTTACATGATATTGAAGAATATATTGATGACGGTTATAGCGGCGAGTATCTTGAACGCCCCGCGCTCGAAAAGCTTAGATCCGACATTCAGCTTTACAACATAACTTATATAGCAATTTATGACCCGGATAGACTATCACGTAACCTAACAAACCAACTAATTCTGGCTGACGAAATAGAAAAATCAGGCACGCGCCTGACATTTGTTACTGGAGACTACGATTGTTCTCCCGAAGGCCGTTTGTTTTTCAGTATGAAAGGCGCAATTTCGGCTTATGAAAAGGCAAAAATTCGTGAGCGGACATATCGCGGCCGCCGTGCAAAAGCAGCTAAAGGAAAAATCATTTCAAACGCTCGCCCCTTTGGCTATGACTGGGATAAGAAAAGTAGCATGTATATAATAAACGAACGTGAGGCTCAAGTAATTAAAGCTATCTATCGAATGTGCCTTAATAATGGCTGGAGTGCTAGAACTATCGCGTTAGAATTAGCCCGTAAAGGTATTTTAGGTCGTAATAAAAGGCCTCTTTCTGTCTCAACAATTTCCCGTATTCTATCTAAGGAAATGTATTTTGGAAATCATTATCTCTTTAAACAAAGCGTACGAAAAACCGGCCAGAATACCCGGGAAATAGTCAATAACCCACGTGATTTATGGATTCCTATTAATATCCCTCCAATCGTATCTAAAGATCTCTGGGACAAAGTCCAACAGCAGCTTCAAATGAACAAACGTTTAGCGAAACGTAATACCAAACATGATTATTTATTAAAAGGCTTACTAATTTGTGGTGTTTGCGGCCGAAAAATGACGGCCTCCTCCCGAAAAGGGCCTCGCAAGAACGTACCTGATAAAGCTTATTACTATTATTCATGTATTTCCAAGGAATCAAAAAGTTACAAGCATAATCATATTAAATGCTCAGGCCGGCGGATACCCGCTAATGATTTGGACGCACTCGTTTGGAACAGCTTAGAAAGTATTATTGCAAAGGATCAGAAATTTTTAGGTTATATTAATAATAGAGATGATGATGAGATTGAAATTAAGGCTTTGAAAAATTCCTATCAGAAATTGCAAAATCAACAGACCGATATAACAAATTGGTATCGTCTTGGTTTATTGAACAGTCAAGCGGCTAAAACTGAGCTTGAAACAATTAGCAAAGATAAAGATGAAATCGCGGCAAAGATTAACAACCTGCTGGAACAGCAAAAAATAACAAATCAGCCGGTATTTACACCGACTGATTACTTTAAATTTGCTTCAATAGAGCACAAACGGCTAATACTGCAACGCATACCTTACAAAATAATGGCTGCAAGACTTGAGGATGATTTTGAATTCTGGCTGCAGGAGTATTAACTATTGCAAATCTGACTTGTTAAGATCAGAGGTTTTCAACATGCTAATTCCTCCTGTCAGCTCTAATTCATACATTATATGAGGGACAAGAGCTAAATGTGAATTCTGTTTTATCAAGACTTTGCCGACCACATTTCAGCAATTTTCCATCTAAATTCAATGCTAGCTGGACTTTTCTCCTGATCTTTACTAGCACCTTTTGGTATTGCCGCCGCATTGGTCATATCTATAAAACACAATGGCGGAAACAATATGCACCACCAATTTTCCCCTTCGGCTTTCCCTAAAAGCACACGAGCGGCCTCATATTTACCGGCAGGCAGGGTGAGCTCACCATATGACTTTACGGGAAAATCAAAAATTCCGACTTCAATTTTTACCGGATAATTCACCCCGTTGGCTGCTAAAACCCGCCGGGCTACATCAATCAGCTCGTCGTGTCTATCTGAGATTATTTGACGGGCTAAATAAGCGTCAGAAACATCTTTTAAGTATGGAGCCAGATAGCTTACAACAGCATCTCGGACTTTAAGCTTAACTAGCTGATCTTCAGCACTGTCGCTATTGGCTATAACATGCAGCCTAATCATGTTATGCTGACTATGTGCGATAGGCAGCTCGGTGTCCAGATTATAAGCTAATAGCATCCAGCCAGAGACGATGAAAAAAACAACTATACTAATAGCTAACCCTTTAAATATTTTTCTCCTCATATGTCCCCCTATTACACATGATTAATTTATATATATTTACGCATATGACCAAGTGCAGCCTTTTCAAGCCTAGAGACTTGCGCTTGCGAGATACCAATTTCTTCGGCTACTTCCATTTGGGTTTTTCCTTCAAAGAATCTTAATGTGAGAATATGTTTTTCTCGCTCGCTTAGTCTCCGCAAGGCTTCTTTGATAGCTACTCCTTCGAGCCAATTAAAATCAAGGTTCTTATCGTCACTTATTTGATCCATAACAAAAATTGGATCACCGCCGTCATGATAAATTGGCTCAAACAACGAAATGGGTTCCTGTATTGCGTCTAATGCAAATATTATTTCTTCCCTTGGAATCTTTAGCTCTTCGGCAATTTCATTAATAGACGGCTCTCGTGAGTACCTGCTTACAAGCGAATCGCGAACCTGTAACGCCTTATAAGCAACATCACGCATCGAGCGGCTGACTCTGATTGGATTATTGTCACGCAGATAGCGTCTTATTTCACCGATAATCATAGGAACGGCGTAGGTTGAGAACTTAACATTTTGCGATAGATCAAAATTATCGATGGCTTTCATTAAACCAATACACCCAACTTGAAATAAATCGTCAACATACTCTCCTCTGTTATTAAACCTTTGTATAACGCTCAAAACAAGCCTTAGATTTCCATATATCAGTTGCTCTCTTACTGTAGCGTCGCCGTTTTGCATAACTTCAAATAATTCTCGCATTTTATTCGCCGAAAGTACCGGGAGTTTAGCTGTATTTACACCACAAATCTCTACTTTGTTTATAATCATCTTCTGCCCTCCCAATGAGTCTTCCTTACTTTGCTGTACATAAGCATTATTGCCATAGCAGGAATCTTTTATTCAATTTGATGGCGTAATACTAGAAGACATTTAAAACTTTGCAATTAGAAAACACAGCTTTGCGCTTATGTCATTAGAATTTATAATTTTTCTGATAAGACCAAAAAAGACGCCTGTATTAGGCGCCTTAACTGGCTTCATTCCATACGGCTGATCTCTTTCCGCAGCCGCTTTATTATTCGTTTTTCCAAGCGTGATATATATGATTGGGAAATACCTAATAAATCAGCAACCTCCTTCTGAGTACGCTCTACGCCCTCATCATTCAAACCAAAGCGCAATTCCATAATTCGGCGTTCTCGGCCTGAAAGTTTGTTCATTGCTGTATATAGTAAAGTCTTATCAACCTCTTCTTCAACTGACTTATAGATGATATCGTTATCGGTCCCAAGAACGTCTGATAACAATAATTCATTGCCGTCCCAGTCTATATTAAGGGGTTCATCAAAAGAGACTTCACTGCGCGTTTTACTATTTCGCCTGAGATACATTAGAATTTCATTCTCGATACATCTAGACGCATATGTAGCTAGTTTAATTCGTTTAACCGGATCGAATGTATTCACTGCCTTTATCAACCCAATAGTACCAATACTGACTAAATCCTCAATACCAACACCTGTGTTCTCGAATTTTCTGGCAATATAAACCACTAAACGTAAATTCCGTTCAATAAAAACACTCTTAACGGCTTTATCGCCCTTTTGCAACCTAGTAAGTAAAAAGACTTCCTCATCATTACTAAGTGGAGGCGGTAAAATTTCTGTACTGCCTACATAAAAAATTTCGTCAGGCTCTAACAGCCTAAGTGCCTGCAAAAACGCAATTATTCTGAGCTTTATTGCTAGCTTGATTATTGGCCATTTAATACGCATTATTTCGCCTCCCTTAAGCCTTGAGAATCGCGGGATGTAATAAAGCTTGGTACATATTATTTTTTGCTAATTCACCTCGATATAGACCTAAAACGACATTATCTGTTTCTATTATTCCGCGTTCAGTCTTAATCACTAATATATCAGGCCGAAAACCTAGCAGTAAGTTATTTATTCCTACCGATTGGTATGGGATAATCTGCACACGTGACAGCCAAGCGTCATCACCACATGCTTCTAAGTTTTCAAACCATTGTTCGGATGGGCAATCTTTTAAAAATTTTGCTACACAATCATCCATAAGCTGTTCAATAGTAGTTTGATTTACTAAGACGACAGGCCTCCGTCCTAAGATTGTATAAAGAGCATTGCCGGTATCAAGCATTGCCGTGAAAACAACCGATTTATCGTTATATTTAGCTTCTGTCTGGTATAACGTACGCTGGCGAAGCATACGATTTAGTACAAACTTAGTTACAATAGACAATAGTGCGAAACATACAAAGATTCCTCCGGTTAATAATATCCATGATGTTGAAATCTCTTTACCCAGCTGAGAAAAGGGATTTCCCGAACACCAAAAAAACAACCAACCGAGTACCGCCCCCCCTAGGATAAATGAAGTGATATAAAACACTGCAATTTGTAATAAGAATGCTCTCCATGTCTTAAACTCAAAAGCTATAAAGATAAGCGAAAAAGAAACAAATAATTTAAAGATTGGCGTATAAAAAATTGCAAATTCCAGTAACGCACCGCCAATTACATATAGCGCTCCCAAGCATGCCGCTAAAATGACCCGCCACCAAGCAAATGATATACGCGCTAGCCACGCCGTTATTATCAAAAGAATGGTATTCATTATTACGTTGACGCAAAGTAGCACATCTACGTAAACATACATTCACATACCACCTAACTAAATTCCATTAAATGACTTTCATAACAATCTATGGAGTCATTAGATGATTTATTCATATTATAGCAGGTCAGATTTCAAAATTTTGTAAATTGATGCAATGTTACTTAAGGGTTGAGAAAGTTATTAAAATTCTTCTTACTACTAATAATGAACAAAAAAAACCAGCCTAATGGCTGGTCTTTTTATTAGTATTTCAGGTTCTATAATAAATGTTGGGGTACCCAGCTTCTAGCTGGAAGCACCTCAACATTTTTTTGCAAAAAAACGAGCATAAAGTGAAATTTCCCTTAAAATTAAAGTTGCTAACACCCAAAATTAAGGAG
>JAAYSF010000094.1 GCA_012523975.1 Veillonellaceae bacterium | reverse complement strand
TATTGGTTATATTGACAATCAGCGGGCGGCGTTTCCTTACTTCTTCCCGCACTTCCCACAAGCGTTTCAGCATCATCAACCATCCTTTTTTTATTGATCAATATTATACCTAGGTATAATTCGCATAGCATTATGGTAATCCTCTAACCACATGGAAAAAACCTGCAGGGCATCTACAGGTTTACCTATTATAAAATCATTATCAACAAAAGACTTGCTTATTCATATAAATAATATTTTTGGGCCTTCGCTTTAAAACTATCGGCTTCTACTGCCCATTCGCCGAGCAGTTCTGCCACCGTCGCCCTGCCGGTGCGCAGCCGGTCATCACCGACAATAAGATCAAGCGACCTGTCAGTACCATTAGGACGCTTAAATCTGAAATTATCGCCCCCTAGGTCTTTTACTTGATCAAGTATGAGCATTGCGGTCTTTACCGGCCTAAACGCGTTACTGTCAGTAATATGCAGTTGAATTCCGGCGCACTGCTCGCCCTTATACAATCCAAACTGCGGCGTAAAGTAAGCCGGTCTAAATATTACACCCGGTAATTCCATTCTATTCAGCCGCCAAGCTAAAAATTCGCCATTGAGCCAGGGCGCGCCGACAAACTCAAAAGGCCTTGTCGTACCAACGCCTTCAGATACATTAGTTCCGCCGAAAATGCCTGTTCCCGGATATACAAGCGCCGTTTCCGGCGTTGGGATGTTAGGAGACGTCATAACCCAAGGCAGTCCGGTATCGAAGTAGTACATATTACGCTGCCAGCCTGTCATTTTAATAACAATAAGTTCACAGCCAATGCCGAACTCACTATTGAAAAACTGAGCCAATTCGCCGACAGTCATCCCATGACGGCTGGGAATCGGGTACATCCCAATAAAAGATTCATACCCGGGTTTTATAAGACCGCCCTCAACCTCCACACCGCCAATAGGATTAGGCCGGTCAAAAACAACAAATGTCTTGCCTTGCTCTTTAGCACTTTGCATAGCATACGCCATAGTATAAATATAGGTGTACGGCCGGGCGCCAACATCCTGGATATCAAAAGCCAGTATATCCAGACCACTGATCATTTCGGGCGTCGGCTTTTTGGTCGCACCGTATAAACTATGTACCGGCAAGCCTGTTTTAGCATCGATGATATTGCCTACCTTGTCACCGGCTTTTGCCGCGCCGCGGATACCATGCTCGGGCGAAAATAGTGCCACTAAGTTAGTCTTGCTGTAAAGAATATCAACAGAGCTTTCAAATTTGCTGTTAATGCCCGTAGCATTAGTTATAAGACCGACTTTTTTACCGGCAAAGATATGTAAATAATCATCAATATTATCAATACCTAACCGGACAGCCTCATTCTTCGCATCAGCCGCGTTGGCATACCCGGTCTGGGGAATGAAACAAAATCCAAAAACTGCGATGCATAAAAGTATGATTGCTCTAACCATATCATATCCCCTTCTCTTAACAGATTATCTTTACCTTAACACAAAGACATGCTTTTGAGAATAGTACTTTCGCCTGGAATTAGCCAGTTCTTAAAGTGAGACTGGCTTCGATTGAGTTTTAACTACACCTGAAGCCGAAGCCTAGTCGAACTTATCCATGGACTTAGACATAGTTAACTCCCACTTAAGAGGATACGCTAGTTAACCGTATTGCCTATTGCGGACACTACGAATGGCTAGTAAAACCTCATTATAAAAATCAGGCTGTACCTTCATCGGGTACGGCCTTTAACATTTACCTACCGATCGATTACTAACAGGTTGAGTCCTCATTAAACGAGGAAGGCGAATGTAACCCGACCGTAAGGACAGGCTGGAAAGGGTAATGTACCTGTTTCAGTCCTCATTAAACGAGGAAGGCGAATGTAACCAAACGGTGTAATACTTCGCATCGAGGAAAACACATAGTTTCAGTCCTCATTAAACGAGGAAGGCGAATGTAACACGGCAACGAGTGGTATACCGAGCATGAGCTTGTAGGTTTCAGTCCTCATTAAACGAGGAAGGCGAATGTAACGTGTGGCGCCAGAAGGAACTGTAAGTGTTAAATTGTGTTTCAGTCCTCATTAAACGAGGAAGGCGAATGTAACTAAAAGCATTTCCAAGGGAAATAGTATTTTTTGGAAGTTTCAGTCCTCATTAAACGAGGAAGGCGAATGTAACATGAACGGAAATTTACGGCAGGAATTTAGCTGTTTATCGGTTTCAGTCCTCATTAAACGAGGAAGGCGAATGTAACATACCAAAAGGTTAAAGAGTTTATTAAACAGTTAAGGAGGTTTCAGTCCTCATTAAACGAGGAAGGCGAATGTAACCTAAAGTATCATCAGCTGCAAAATTAGTAGTTACAGTGTGTTTCAGTCCTCATTAAACGAGGAAGGCGAATGTAACGCATTTGATACATTCCCTAAGATTTATGTTTCCTTTTCGTTTCAGTCCTCATTAAACGAGGAAGGCGAATGTAACAACGAGTATGTCAATGCCTTCAACAAGGTTATTGAAACGTTTCAGTCCTCATTAAACGAGGAAGGCGAATGTAACTGTCGTTGCCGTTACTATCCATTCTATCTCTGCCACTGTTTCAGTCCTCATTAAACGAGGAAGGCGAATGTAACTAAAGCATGGAGCGAAAAGCTAGGAATTTCATATCAAGTTTCAGTCCTCATTAAACGAGGAAGGCGAATGTAACAGTTGAATATGAGCCCGACTATGAAACATTATTAGAGTTTCAGTCCTCATTAAACGAGGAAGGCGAATGTAACTTCGTTTGAATCTTCCTGCCCTCTGTCGTCATGGTTCCGTTTCAGTCCTCATTAAACGAGGAAGGCGAATGTAACGGAAGTATATATGATTCATAACCCAAGTGCTGTTTGAAGTTTCAGTCCTCATTAAACGAGGAAGGCGAATGTAACAGGAGTAACGGGATCCTATCGGAATGTTTAGTTCAGCGTTTCAGTCCTCATTAAACGAGGAAGGCGAATGTAACTCTTAAATGCCGCTAATTTGCAGAAGTCGTTTTGCTGTTTCAGTCCTCATTAAACGAGGAAGGCGAATGTAACTTTATTCGTAAGTTGTTGTATGGAGGGGGTATATATAAGGTTTCAGTCCTCATTAAACGAGGAAGGCGAATGTAACCGATATAATTCCGGCAAGATATATAGCACTAACTATAGTTTCAGTCCTCATTAAACGAGGAAGGCGAATGTAACGTCAAGTAAAAAACCTTGACACATGGTAAAGGTATGTATGTTTCAGTCCTCATTAAACGAGGAAGGCGAATGTAACGTATATTGCCTTTTTCTTGAGCATACAGAGCACCACCGTGTTTCAGTCCTCATTAAACGAGGAAGGCGAATGTAACTGATGGATTAAGTGAAGATATACTTGCCATCATGCGTTTCAGTCCTCATTAAACGAGGAAGGCGAATGTAACGCGGTGACATATGCTTCACAAAGTGACTTTGTAGTAAGTTTCAGTCCTCATTAAACGAGGAAGGCGAATGTAACCGCTGCCGCTGCAGGTGCAGCTGCACAAGCTTCTGTGTTTCAGTCCTCATTAAACGAGGAAGGCGAATGTAACGGCGGCGGTACGACTGGTATCCGCGCCCTTGTTTTTTGTTTCAGTCCTCATTAAACGAGGAAGGCGAATGTAACTGCTTTGCTTAAAATGGAAGTGACAACTGCTTTCCGTTTCAGTCCTCATTAAACGAGGAAGGCGAATGTAACATGTCCTGATGTTAAAGAGCGCGTCAAAGGATATCTGCGTTTCAGTCCTCATTAAACGAGGAAGGCGAATGTAACTAATTTGCAGGAGGATATTGGCCTTTTCCTTGTTGTGTTTCAGTCCTCATTAAACGAGGAAGGCGAATGTAACCCGTCTTTTGCATATCCTAAGACCTCAATAATTTCTACGTTTCAGTCCTCATTAAAGGAGGAAGGCGAATGTAACGGGTTATGAATGCTTGAAGTGCCGCCGACAATAGTTCCGTTTCAGTCCTCATTAAACGAGGAAGGCGAATGTAACAAGGTTGAGCGGCCTGACAGTATATGCATCTTGGATGTTGTTTCAGTCCTCATTAAACGAGGAAGGCGAATGTAACAGCGCAAAGAGGAATAACAGCAGTCGAAGCGATTAAGTTTCAGTCCTCATTAAACGAGGAAGGCGAATGTAACTGAGCGAAAGTAAGTTAAGACCATGTCCCTTTTGCGGGTTTCAGTCCTCATTAAACGAGGAAGGCGAATGTAACGCTTGTCTTTGTTCAAGTTCATAATTTTGGTCCAGTTTGTTTCAGTCCTCATTAAACGAGGAAGGCGAATGTAACAAGAAAAACAAGCCATAGTTGAACAGCAGTTTATGTGTTTCAGTCCTCATTAAACGAGGAAGGCGAATGTAACCGACTAAGGCGGCATGCCTTGAACAGGCCTTCTTACTGGGTTTGTTGGCATTGTAGATATAACCACGAAGGCCGATTTTCCCGCAAAATAGTTTTCTGCATTAATGCAGGGGGTATTTGCGAAAAACATCATTTCAGTACCTACTCCTAATTAGTGTGGCATAGAGAATAGCCTGGACAAAATTCTTTACAGTTATCTGCCAATCCAGGGTCAATTTCTTCGAATATCATTCGCATTTTTTCGTCGCGTGATTCGATAAACCACTGTCTTAACTCATCATCAATAAAATGCATGTCCTTTGTTACTATAAGCCGCTCGTTTTTAAATTGCCCATAAATTATGCAGCCTAAGTTTACGGGAACTTCATGAATGGCCTCCATAACTAGGGCATAACCTGTAGTTGCCAGGCGATGAAACTCCTCGGGCTGGCCAAACTTAAAATCTAAAATCATTGGCTCGGACAAGACAAAGGCATCAGCGCTTAAATATGGACTAAGTCCCAAAAATCTGCCATCAAGTTTATTTTCACAGACTATCGGTGCCGCCAAATGGGCCAGCGAATCACTCCCAATATATGGCTGTTGCGTTAATATTTCTTCAACACGTGAACAAATCCTGCTTTGCTCATAGTCTCGTAAAAAATTACCTTTTATTTTTAGCTCAGCCTTCTGCTCATCGCTCAAAGAATACATTTCAGACGGCCAAGTAATCTCAACTGGCTTTCTAAGTTCCGCGATTAACTCCTGGAGATTGTGGACGCCATAAGTATAAATAAGCCTTTTTGCATGGGTAACTACATCCACTAGTATTTGATGAAAAGCCTTGCCTGATATCATGAAATAATTGGGCTTTAACTTGTTCTTCAGTACTCTGTTTAAATATAAATCGCGGTGCGTAGGACAATAGGCATTGCTTACTTCAAAAACTCCTAACCGTTCTTCGTAGGATGGTTCCAGTGTCGGCAGATGCCAATTCCAACCCCTTAATTCATCATTTACGTCCAACCTCCGGGCTTTGGGCAGCATTTTTTTTAAAAACATCTTACGCTCAGCTTCAGTTAAAAAATACACTTATTTTATTCCCCTTTCGTATAAAGTCAATGTCTCCGCAAAACCTTAGATATTCACAGTCGCGGCACTTCTCCGTTTTCTTCTGTTTCTCAGGCATTCGCTCAGACTTAACTATCTCGCGTATCCTGTCGATAATTTCATGAACAAATAACCGACTGTTAGGAGTGATCTCTATCGGGATTATTGTTTGAGTCGGCACAAGATATAACAGTCCAAACCTGATGTTGCATTTAAAA
The DNA here is from genome assembly GCA_012523975.1 of Veillonellaceae bacterium. Lineage (NCBI taxonomy): Bacteria > Bacillati > Bacillota > Negativicutes > Veillonellales > Veillonellaceae > Veillonellaceae bacterium. Next base: position 27,258 of record JAAYSF010000094.1, on the reverse strand, counting down.
CTATCTTCTAACAATAAGGCATAGCTGATAAGCTGATATTTATGATTAAGCGAGGCTCCTCTGGTAGTAAATTTAAATTCTACCGGAAAGTAATCCTTACCCGAGATAATGTGTAAGTCGAGCTTACCCTGCAACCCCAACCGCGGAGAATTAAGCCAAGCATGGAAAACTCTTTCGCCCGATTCTAAATTATAGCGCTTTAGGGTTCGACGTCTCTCTAACTTATCCAGTATGAAATGTTCTTCTTTGCCGGCTTGCATTTTATAGGTAGTCTTTTTATTTACCGGACAAACATAGAGAAAATAAATTATGCGCGGACAGTAAATGTATTGCTTGATATCTGTAACCTTAACATTCATGGCAACCCTCATTAATAGTATCAATCGCTTTAGCAAGCCTAGCATCTTTATCGCAAACCGGAACAATGGCTACCTTGCCCCGCTTACGACCAATAAGCTTTTTAATTTTTAGATAAATTTCTTCACGACGGTTATGATTTAATTCGCCGACAAAGGTACTATACTGGGCATGCTGCAAACCATAATCCTTGCAGGTTTCAAAAATCTTAGTCCGTAGCTTATCTTCTTCGATATCATAAATTATATATGTTTTCATACTACCACCCACAGATGAAAGGTTTGTACTTAGCCTCATTTCGTACAAAAGTAGCTATTCGTCTAGCCTGTGTTTGGATAATAGTTTTAAGCCGCTGCTTTTTGCCTTTAAAACGTTCGGTACTTTCAAGCCGTTCATTTATCTTTGCTGCCAGTGCTCGCCTGGTATCTTGCTCGAGCAATCCATCGGAAAGCTTTACATCAGTTCCTTTGTTAACCATTGCAATAACAACTTTATCAACTACCGGCTGACGAAATTCTTCCATAAAGTCATATACTAAACTCTTTTTTCCTGGCCTATCTACATGGAGAAAACCGCCGAAGGGATCAAGCCCCGCTAAGGTAAGAGCTGTCTCAACTTGATGCGCTAAAATAGCATAACCATAGTTTAGCATCGAATTTATTGCATCTTCTGCCCCCCTATGCTCCCGCCCCGGAAAGTCCGCTTTTCCCGAAGTCAATAATTTAACGCACTCCCAATAAAGATTTCCTATTCGCCCCTCTAATGCCATGATTGAGCCACGAGCATCATCTATACAGATGCCTTTAATCTTGCTTAATTCTTTAGCGATAAGTGCCATCTTATCAAGCATCGTCTGCAATTGCTTATAATCTTCGGGGTTAGCTGTTTTACGGTATTTGGCAAAATACTTTACAGTATTGATTTGATTGCTTATCTTCCCGTCAATAAACGCCTTGCAAAGTTCAATGCTTCTTTGATCGCGAAAAGCAAAAAGCTGTTCCCGTCGTGTAACGACAGTGCCGGTTAAGGTTGGCGGAATTAGCTTAGCATATGGATTTCCTGAGGGTGTCATAAAGCTAATTGGGATTCCATGTTCCATACAGTCGAGAATAGCGTCAGTAGAAATGCTCACCCCTAGGCTATCAACCATCACATGTTCTACATCATGAAACGGGTGCTCACCTACAACTTGACCTTTTTCTTTAATAACCAGTCGCTCGCTTTTCTTTCCAACAAAGGTTCCATAATTCGATATAAATAGCTGCACCTTAATCACTCCTTTCCATAATTTAACTATTATTGGCATTATAGCCAGCCGATTAGCTAGTCATACGTATAAAAAGAAAAAACAGGCTAATTTGCCTGTTTAAAATATTATATTTTATATATCTCTTTTATTTCGTTCAATTTCTAATTGTATTCCTAGACTCTGGAGTCCTTATAATGATGTTCCATCAAAATTAGATTATAGGATTAAACCTAGTTTCTTACTATACTCACATTTTGCAATTAGACCATTTATGTACTCAACACTGTATAGCTTACCTTCTTTAGTCAATCTGTTAAATTGGCTCTGAGTTATAGGCACCTTTAATCTATCTACTTCTAGATTGTTATGGCTAGAAAGCGCCTCTTGAATAAGACATTCAGGTAAAATTTCTATACCATCAAATAGTTTATCCCATTGGGCTAGTTGCGTCTTAATAGTTTCTAAACTTTGTCCACCAAAAGGTTGTAGCGTATTGGCAAAGTTAGTTTCAAATTCTTCTACAAAGTGATTAATTTTTAACAGCAACTCTTCTTTCATATCTGAAGGGTAAGATTTATCTACTAATTCACCCGCTAGACTTTCATCCCAAACACCATTGTGGGTTTCTGCTATATAATTTTTTAATGTGCCGAGCACTTGCTGTAAATGATTCGGGTTATATGGTGCAGTCTCCTTAATCCATTCATCTCCTGGAAAATGCTCAAAAATATTTATATCTGAATAATCTTTTTTATTTCCCATTCGATTTACCCGCCCAGCACGCTGTAAAAGAGACTCCAGTGGCGCTAGTTCAAAAAAGCCGGTATCATAGTCAATATTAAGCGAAACTTCTACCACTTGAGTGGCTACTAGTATTTTCCCCGGAGTTGCTGATAGTTGCTGTTCTTTAGTGCCACGATCCCGCGCATTAAACCGGCTATGTAATAAAACAACATCTTTATCGTATCTTTCCAGTAAGGATACAAGTTTGATTGCCCTATCAACTCTATTTACAACTACTAATACCGATCCCTTTTTTGCCTCGGCTAATATAACGTTAACACTATCTGCTGATAGAGCATGGCAGTCTAAAAATTTAAATCTATGACGTTGAATTTTCTTTAACCAATAAGATGGAGGTTGAACGATCGGCGCTATATTCGGAAATAAGCGCTTAATTGCATCACGCAAATGACTTGGCAAAGTAGCCGTCATAAAGAGAACACTTGCATTATAGCGCCTGCACAGATAACGTGCTGCTATTAGTGTCAAAGCTGTTATCTGAGTATTATATGCATGTATTTCATCAAAGACTAATTGAGAACATATTGCTGAACAAAGTGTAGCTTCATAACCCTTATGACCAAAAAAGGCTTTGATAAGCTGGTAAGGACTGCATACTCGCAGCATAGTTGAATTTAACCTGGCTATGCTTTCTTGATGATGGGCGATAGCAATAGCTTGACTCGGTGAATATTCCATATTAGCCAAATTTTCAAAGTTGCGAATTAAGCTTTTGGCATGAATAACTGCTACCGACCTTTTATCAAATACTTTGCTAAGCCGGTTTCCCATAGCATTCATGCTGGCCCGATAAGGCAGGAGCATAAACATTCTGCCCTTGCTTTTTTTAAATTCTCTCTGTTTGGCCGCCCATAGCAGGGCGGCCTCAGTTTTTCCTGACCCAGTTGGAGCAACTAAAATAGCATCTCCAACTATATTAGCAATCTGTTGCTGATGCGGCATTAACTCAGTCTTTTTCCTTTTAATTGCGCCAATAACTTCTTCAACATTGGCGAAACCATCACGAAAACAAACATTGCCAACACTGGCCAGATGGTCAGATGACATAAGTAGTCCACGGGCTAGAACGCCGACATAGACAGCCCTCTCGTCAACTACCTGCCGACGGCCTTCACGCCGAACGAAATCTGCTATTAACTGGTTTATCTGTTTTAGGTTTAAATATATTTCTTCATTGAGTTTTCTTTCTATCTGTCCTCTAAACTTATAGCCTTCGACCTTCAAACCTGTCTGATCCTGGATTATTAGCGGCGCGGTTTCTAAATAAGTTTTTATTGTTGCAATTAATTCGCCTGTTATTTCTGCAGTTAGTTCGTTAAGCGGTTCGATTTCTTGCGGTAATAAACCGAGAGCAAAGTAGGCCGGCATGCTTCCTTTACCTTCGACAATCATTCTCCAATCCTTGTGATGGAGAGCTACAGCAGCAGCCAAAAAACCTCGTTCCTTTACAGGTATATCAAAGAACTGTAGAAATCCCAGGCTTAAAATCTCATGCCGAAGGCCAAATACCCCTTGGCCACGCAGTTGCTCTTGAAACTTAGGATGACACTTACCAACATCATGTAAAATTGCTGAATATAGTAAAACACGTGCCAAATTTATTTCTTGAACTGCAGATATTTCTTTTTCATATAGCTTAATAAAATTACCCATTTGCTTAACGACTTCGCAAGTATGTTCAACTAAGGTCTGACCCTGTTCACCAGGAACACCCGCTGATTTAGCCCATACCTTCGACAGCATGAAACCATACCCCCCTCGGAAGGTTCTGGCCCAAAAAGGTTTTTGTATCTTCCAAATCTACCATCATCGTGGTAAATGGTTCACGGTTGATTAGATCTTCTTCAACACCCTGTCCAAATATGCGAAGCGCTCTGTCATTGATTTCTAAATAACGCTCAAATACCGGCTCCCTTAATTTTTGATAATTAATAGCTTTTGGCATGTATACTGGCCTTCCTGGAAACACCCATTGTCTAAGCGACCATGGAAGCAGTGTATTGGAAAAAAAGGCTTTATCTGACGGCACTAGTTCTACCCATTCTACCGATTTAATAGTTGCAGCGTCTTGACTACGCCCAATAATATAGGCAAACGCCGGTGACCGGAAGGCTCTCTCAAATCTAGCCAGCAAGTTATCTGAGCCCTTAAGATATAATGTCATTTCTGGTTTTAACAGAAACTGCCGGCGTTGCGGATTCAGGCTACCAATCATATTTTGCGGCAATCCGCCTAACTGTTTATTATCTTTACCTGTACCAAATTCAATCATTTGACCTAATTCTATATCTTCACCAATACCCTGATGAGTAAATGTATAGGCAAATTCCATTCCATCTGGGTCGAACCATTCGCCTAGCACCCCGCACAAATGTCCGTAAATTGTCGCAGGAGGCGGCATCTCAAAAGTAGGCAATTTCCCAACCATAACATGAGGATACCGAAAAGATGCGGTTACCGCGCTGCTGCGTATCCGCAGGACTTTTTCTAACTTAGCCATAGCTCTCTTTCCTTACCCATCTCATCTAGGAAAGCGTTAATTGCCTCTATCGGATGCCCTATAAACGTTATTCTTTTACCGTATTCTTCTTGGCTACTTATTAATCTTAATGCTTCTTCCAACTCCTTACGTTGACCATCGAGATATCCTTGACTTAGGCCTACGTAAATTCCACTTAATAGCTCGTCCTTATAGACTCGAGCTATTTCTTTTACAGCTTCAAGCTTTATTTCTGGTTTACCTTTACTATCCGCAGTGACAGAAGTAGAGAACAAATGATTTCCGCCTTTCGCCACAGCCAGAATGCAGAACTTCGGGCTTACATCGGTATAGTGGATAGCTTGTTTTGCTCCACCGTTAATTGTAGCAATACCTTTAAGCAAAGTTGCTATCCGGCTAAGCCTTTGACCGAGCGGTAACTCGTAAGCCTTGCCATCGTCACATTGTGCTAGTCCCATTTCTTCCGCCAGTTGAATCCGGACAGCATCGAGGTGCTTAAAACCTGTACGCTGAATGTGATAAAACCTTCCGGTCATCGCTAAATCAAGTGAAAATAATCCCTGTAGTGTTGTTCTATACAATTGATGTTCATACGGCACTGGGTCACCTTCATGGCGAGCCATTACCCCAAAATCCCGCGTAAGTTCTTTTAGTGGTGCAATAGATATTAACGTGCTAACCTTGAATGGCGAATGACGGGTTAACGTTACGCCATCTTCAAGACTTGTTGCAGTGTCTAAAAGACCAGTTTCAGTTCTTTTTTTAGCAGCATCACTTTTCTTGGATGGAGCACGCATATAGCCAAAAAGATCATCTTCAGCATATTTTATTGGATTTGCGTCAGTATACGCAATTTTGCCTTCACGGAATATCGGCGTTGCGGTCCAAGTTGCCTCTTTCTTTACTGTCTCGCGCAACCAGTACCGAAAGGCTTGCGCCGAGACATATGGATATACACCGTCTTTTGCTTTAACTGCCTTTACTCCGGTTGCGTTGTCAGTGTTAGCATCTTCGTCTTTTCCGGCATTATTAAGCGCTGAGGCCGGACAGTCAATAAGGAGTAGTCCGGATAAAAAAGCCATTTACATAACCTCCTCATTTTCATTCTTTTCATCATTTATTGATTTTAGTAGATCTCTGTTGCGCGCACCGATTCTTTCAAACATCCGAATAAGAAATAGTTGTCTAATCAAATATGCATCCTTGAGCCCAGGATCATCAGAAGATGAAATATCAAACATTGTCAATATATCATCTAAGTTAATAGGCTGACCAAGCACCGCTAACTTTCTTTGAACCTTTACTAGATACCGCATAAATTCATTCGGTTTAATTTCTCGATTGTAAAGGTTGTCCAGCCATTTGGGCTCGTTATTGCCCAATATTAGATGATCGACAATATCGTCAGCTATTTTTTTAACAATATCTAGCCGTTGTTTTTCCATTCCGCCCACCTTTCCTAAAAACAGCTCACATAGCTGGTAATTATTCCAATGGTAGTTTTCTTCCTTCGTATGTAGGAAGAACCCTATAATTCTTCGCCCGATGATTGTTTGCCAGTTTCGCTCCTGAAATGCCTTGCCAAGGGCTTCATAATAGCTGTTGCGCAGAAAGCCAATGCCCTCGCTGTCTACCCCAGAGGTGCCTTGTGATTTCGCTCCTTTCTTTTTAGGTTTAGGTATAATCCATGAAGATGTCTCGACATAGTGGTGTGCCTCGCGGACATCTTTAGCCGCTACTCTAACATGCCGCCAAAATTGGAGCAACTCCCTCGGAATAAGATACTGATCGTAATCCGGCTCCGAACCATAATTAGTTACGTGATAGCCAATACAATCTGGCAAGGGGGTTTCTTTTTTTGCCTGCAGGCTTTTGGCATCATATACGTCTAAGATTTCTCGCGCCTGACTTAACAGTCTAGTAAACGGCCACTTAAAATTTACAACTTTCTCCTGGCTGGTGGCTAAGCTTTTTCTTACTTCCTGTACAGTGTTGTTTATTAATTCAAATGTCATATCTGTATCGGTGGTCCACCAAAATAGCGGACGTCCATTAACTTTTATTGTCCCGAGTGGATAAAATTGAATGGCCATTAAGCAATAACCGCAAACTGGTAAACCTGCTACCCCATTAGGCGCAGTTACAAGAACTGTTGTACCTGTTAGTAAGGGTATATGCTGTCGATCAGCTAAAAACTGCGCTAGATTGTTGCAAAAAGCACACGATCGTTTTGAAGATAATGGAGGATCGCCATAAGACTTTAATACCTTTTTAATGTACTCAGCCTTGGTATCCTCTTTAATATTTGCATTACACCAACCTGAGTTAGGAAAATGAATAGTTAAGTAGCCCTTAAAATCTTTCCGCTTATATACGTCTTTTAACCATTCTGCTGCCTTACTCAAGTCCTGTTCAGTAAATTCTGTGCAGTACTTTTTTAGGTAAGACTCAAGCACAGCAATCCCAACATCAACAAATGGATGTCCGGTATATTGCAGAAAAATCACCTCCTTGATGTCGCCTCATTTAATTCTCACTCTCCCTTCCATATTATTTAATAGATTACTTAATAGTAATGAATTTATTATTGTCGTAAATAAGTAAGTTATGTATAGTTTTATAAAGAAAAGCTATAATACTTTTATCCATATAATGGAGACTGAAACTATTAATTAATTGCTTACTTAGCCAGCCCGTCTAATGGGTACATAATTTTATTCAGCTACCTCATACTTCCCCAACCCAAACACACACCCCTTACCAACATGAATAACCTCGCCAAGCTTGATTAACGGCATGAAAGGCTCAACATTACCTTCATAAACTACACTTCCGACCAGTCCGCCCATATTCACATGGGTATTTTGCCGCTGTGAATAGCGCTCCCAGTCAACTAATCTCAACTCAGATGATATTATCTTAATCTCTTCGGCTTTATCTATAAGCATTTTGTAATCAATATCTAGTTTTGGTCCGTCCTGATAAAAATAATAGAGCGTGCTTATCCTTCTAAGCAGGTTTCTGATAAGAACGTGAAAAGGAATATCTGTAGTCAGCGTATTTTCAAACTTTAACCTGGTCATCGTTAAAAAGTCGAGTTTAAGCACACCGTCAGTTTTATTGGTCGACTCATCCAATATTGCTGCTGTTTGTTCCGAATCTACAGGTGTGATAGTTCCGGTGGATGTATTATATATAGACACAGTCTCTCGGTTATTGATAGCCGCCGCAATGTCTACCAATTTGTACGGTAAGCGTCCCCTGCCGATACCTACCTTGCCTAGTTCTTTAAAAGCAAGGATAAAATACGGCAAATATTGAACTGCTTGTCCAATCAAAATCAAATTAAAGCTTAAACGCTCGCCCGGAGCGTAATGCATCTTATCGTCAAGCGGAGGCTCAATAACAAAGGGACGTGGTATATTGCTATAGTTTTTTAGTACTTCACTGCCCGGCGACGGCCCTGGCTCAAAGATGAGCGCATAAGGGCAGGCTTGTGCTAAGAGACATACCGAACAAATTTCTTTAGGTTGGCTGCAGCAAATCCGCCGAAATACATGTCCGAAACCGCCCCTTAAGGTTGATCCCTTATACCGCGGCAATTCTAGTCCGAACTGTTGGGCTTCGATAACAATTTGATATTTAGCGAAGCGAAATAGAAAAAACATTGACAGTCTCCTTTATTTAGGAAATATCTTCCTTTAGGCTATTCAATTACGTTACATTATTTCCCTGCGAAAAATTCGAATTTTTAAATAAATTCAGGACTAAGATTTAAATACAAAAGACACTGCCTTCTTTTTGAATGGCAGTGTCTTCTTATTACCGATATTTACTTCTCTCATAAGGCTGTGGCCAATGGATGTCCTGGCCGAGCGTATGCGCTGCCTTGAGCGGAAAGTAAGGGTTGCGCAGCAACTCGCGGCCGATATAGACTAAATCAACTCCAGCTTTAATAACCGTTTCGGCCTGGATTGGCTCAGTGATTAAGCCGCCCCCTATTACTGGAAGCCCAGTTTTGTCTCTAATGGTTAGGGCAAACGGAATTTGATAGCCCGGATACGCCCGCGGTGCAAAGGAGGTTACCGCTCCCGAGCTGACATTGACACAGTCAATTCCTTTGTCTTTAACCAGATTAAGCATGTCGGCGGTTATTTCAGGGGTATTGCCGTCCGGCTCGTAATCATGGGCTGAAACCCGAACAAAGATTACCACCTTTGACGGTAGGACACTTCTTACAGCGCTAAGCACTTCACCCAATAGGCGTACGCGATTTTCTAGGCTTCCGCCGTATTCGTCTTCACGCTTATTGGCGAGCGGCGACATAAACTCATTAATTAAATAACCATGCGCAGCATGAATTTCGACAGCGTCAAAACCGGCTGTGGCGGCCCGGTTAGCAGCCTTGGCGAACTTTTCAATTACCTGCTGAATTTCCGATTTAGTCAGCTCTTTCGGAGTCCGGTACTCTTTGCTGAACGCTATTGCCGAAGGCGCAACCGGTGTAGTATAACCCACAGTACTTTTACGTCCGGCATGACCAAGCTGAATAGCAATTTTGCCGCCGCAGTGATGCACTGCATCTACTATACGTTTTAGACCATCAATCTGACCATCTTCCCATATGCCTAAATCATTATCAGTAATTCGCCCACGATCTTCTACCCCGGTTGCCTCGACAATTATGAGGCCAACCTGGCCAATTGCACGCGATGCATAATGGACTACATGCCAATTGATTGCCCGGCCGTCGTGGTCAGCTACATACATACACATTGGCGGCATAACAATCCTATTCTTGAGTTTAAGTTCCCGTATAGTCATAGGGCTGAACAGCAAAACTATCTCCCCCCTTATGATTGGTACCCCAAATTAGTCCATAATGCGTTTTTCACCGCTGATGCCCTGAATCGGTTTGATATCCTGCGTTACCTCTACCGTACCTACATACTCCCCGTTTTCATCACGCACAGCGAAATAGCGTATATATACATATTTGTCGCCCATTTTAATCCAAAAGTCTTCATTATTCTTCTTGCCGCTTTTAAAATCATTGACAATACTCTCGACAATATGAACACTATCCGGCGGATGGCAGTTCTCAACCTTGCGGCCGATAATAGTACGGGTCCGGGCAAAAACGCGATCAGGGGTAGCCGAGAAAAACTTAACGACATCATCTTTATCAACATATGTAATATCGATAGGAAGATGTTTAAAAATAAGGTCAATTTCTTTGGGGGTTAAGAGACCGGTGTCAAATTTGATAAAGCCACTATCAAGATGCTCTGCCTTAGCAGCCTTCATATGAGCGCCTGATTTCTCACGATAGGCCTTCCAACCCGGCTGAGGCTCGACCAAGCAGTAGCCAATTTCATCACTGTCTTCGGCTATTTTAAACCACTCGTCTTGCGTAAGCTTTTCAAGCGCCATAGGAAAGAATATTTTTTCTTCCTTAAAAATCATCTCATCAATTTGCGCGAGTGTTTCTTCAGTTTTTTCGATTAGCTCTTCTTTTTGCGTTGCCTGGTAATTGGTTGCTAAATGTTTTGCCTGCTTCAGCAAATCACGGATTTTATCATCAACACCCCACATTACCTTGGGTGGCCCGGTTATGCCGTATTTTTCAACAAAGGGGAAAATTAAATTTTCTTTGCGGCTGTAGTGCTTATCAATATCCCATAATAGATTAAGCTTGGCAACGAGCTCTAAAACTGTTTCTTTATCATTAATTTCTGCGCCATCCCGCAATTTGTTTAAAATTGGACTAATCTCATTTTTTATCAAGTTTTCCAACGCCCGGTTTTCAGCTTTAAAGATATCTACCGGATGACCCGGTTCAACCTTCACGTCTGGATTCTTAGACAGCGCATCGCGAAAGACGGCGGCATGAACATCGCATAGTCGCTGGACTTCAGCAACCGGAAGGCCTTCATTGATAAGTTTTTGCTCAATTTGCGACAGCTCAGCTGCGTCCAAATCGCCGGCAATCTTATCAAATTTTGCCTTGACTTCGTGCAGGGGCTTGCCCTGATGCAGCTCCATGATGATTTCCTTTAACGCCTTTTGCCGATGTTCACGGTTATTTATATATTCGCTCATTGTTACACCTCCAGGCCGTAGTTCTTGGTATCTTCCAGCTTAGTTTGAGCTTGATGGCCGCTTCTCATACACCTTAAACTTCTAGCGCTAGTAAAATTACACAATTTGCTGTAAAATTTAGTTATTCCTAAACGGTATAAAAAAAAATACTATTGTCTAATGGCCTGAAAGGAAGCGATTGACTTTGAATATTATTAGCGCCGGACTAATGATGTATCGGCTTAACAACGGCCAATTAGAAATTTTCTTAGCCCATCCTGGCGGGCCCTATAACAAAAACAAGGATGCCGGCTATTGGGGCATCCCTAAGGGTCACGTCGAAGGGTCAGAGTCCTATTTTGAGGCCGCTATTCGCGAATTTACCGAAGAAACGGGGATTATCCCGCATGGCGATTTTATTCCACTCAGCTGGATTAAGCAAATTAGCGGCAAAACAGTTTATGCTTGGGCGTTTGCCGGCGACTGGAATGACGATCAGCCAATTAAGAGCAATACCTTTGAGATTGAGTGGCCGCCACGCTCGGGTAACCTTATGAGTTTTCCTGAAATTGATAAGGCTGCCTTCTTTCCGGTAGATGTCGCCGAGCAAAAGATTATTCCCGCCCAGCGGGAGTTTATCGAACGCCTAAAATTGCACTTGGCGACACGCTAGGCTAACGCAAGCTGAAAATTTAATGGGCGGCCAACGACCGCCCTCATTCTTAGCCTCAAGTAGGACATTGTGGTTTTTCTTTATCTTTGTTTTTGTCATCCTCCCGATTACGTGGCGAAAGCTCACTGGAAAATTCGGCATTACACTTTGGACACTTCATCGCCCTATCACCTCCTGGTAATAGCTTTACCAAAAAGCGAGGCTCTGACTACAAATTACCACATTTTTATTCAGAGATTTAACCCACCTAACGAAAGGATATCTTATGCCAATTCTTTATAATGTAAATGACCATGTGCCGGCTGGACGCTCTTTCCTCTATTCTCTGCAATGGCTGGCCTTCAACCTTGTAAACGTATCAGTAGTTCCGATTGTTGTCGGTGCAGCCCTCGGGCTCGACCAAGCCGGTATTGCCGGTTTGACGCAGCGGGTAATGTTTTTTGCTTCACTGGCATCTATTTTGCAAATAATGTTTGGCCACCGGTTACCCATCATTGAAGGGCCTGCCGGTATGTGGTGGGGGATATTCGTTACACTAGGAATAATGGCCCCCGCTATGGGTAAGGATTTAGCAGTGCTGCGGTCTGATCTCGAAGGCGGCATGCTTGTTGCCGGGCTTGTCCTTGTTATATTAGGTTATACCGGTTTAATGAGCAAAGCCCTTAAGTTGTTTACGCCAGCGGTAACGGGCACCGTCCTGGTTCTGCTGGCCCTTCAGTTATCCGGTTCCTTTGTACGTGGTATGCTTGGTATTACCGGTTCGGACGGGGCAATCGACTTTCAATCCCTTGTGGTGTCACTGCTCGTTATTACAACTGTTATCGTAGTCAATCTCAAAGCGCGCGGTTTTATCCGCAGCCTGGCTATTTTAATAGGCACTGTCGTCGGATGGATTACAGCAGCTATTATCGGTATTTCGCCGGAAATCAGTATCAGCACTGTTTCGGTTGAACTCCCGCCCCTGTTAGCTTGGGGAACGCCGACTTTCGATCCGGCTATTACCCTGATATCAATCTTGACCGGTATTTTGGTACTTTCTAATTCAGTTGCCAGTGTTCTGGCCATGGAACGGACGCTTGAAATTAAGATACCAAAGAAAAACCATGATAAGGGTGTGGCCTTCACAGGCATCGGCGATATATTATCCGGCCTTGGAGCCACCATCGGCCTTGTTCCCTATTCAGCCAGCGCCGGTCTGGTCAGCTTGACAGGCGTCGGCGCCAAAGGCCCGTTTATTTTATTTTCGGTTATTATGATGCTGATGGGAGTAATACCTGCCATAGCCGGTTTTCTTAGCTCCATTCCCGCTCCGGTCGGCTATGCTGTGCTCTTGGCTTCGTTCTGCCAGATGCTTGGATTTGGCTTGCAAGATTACGCCCGCTTAAACATGGCCGGCCGCACTATTTTTGTAATCGGCATCCCGGTATTAGTCGGAACGGGGATTTTCACCCTGCCATCGACGGCATTTTCCACCCTGCCTGACTGGCTTAGATACATCTTTAGCAATGGTTTCTTAGCCGGTATGCTACTCTGTATTTTATGCGAACATGTATTACTGCCTAAGAAGTATTTCGGGGATTAATGTTTGGTTAATTTTCTTACCGTTTTCAACAAAAAACCCGACTTAAGCTTAACGGCATCCGCCGGACACAATTCCTGGCAGCAATAACACCTTATACATTTTTGATAGTCAATGACCGCCCGGTTGTTGACTATCTTTATAGCATCAGGCGGACAGTGCTGGGCACAGCGTGCGCACCCGATACAGGAGTTAGCAATCTGCGGTTTTTGGGTTAACTGTTCCTGCCCTAGCTTTACCAACCTACTTGGCAGTCGACCTTCAATCGATTCAAGCGTATATGGCTGCTTAAACTCCAATTTGACACTTTTTCCACTACCGATAACTTCAATATCTTCAAGCCGGGGTGCCAGTCCGGCCGCAAGTGCGCGGGCAGCTACCGGCATCTTTTCAGCCTCGAAACCCATAATTCTCGCCATTACTAAATCGACAGCAAAAGCATTGGCACCTGCCAGTATAATCCCGGCGTAACGCGGCTGCCCGTTCCGCGGCCCATTGCCTTCCATACCGGTTATACCGTCGACGATGGAAAGAACGGGTTTTACTAAGCCCGTTAAATCAACCAGCATTCCGGCAAAATCATGCCTAGCCTTCATTCGTAAATGAAACTGAGCTTTATCCGTTCCGACAAATAAGCCAAAGAGGTTCTTGACAGCACCGGTAATCCCCATGAAGGAATGAGTCTTCATCTTGGCGACCGAAATGACTTTATCAACCTTTTCCAGCACATCACACAAGGTAAACCGCTTAAGGGTTAGACCTTGGGGATAGGCGTATTCGCTGGTCTTTTGGAATTCATACAGTTCAACATCCTCTTGCCGGCATATCTCCAATATCCCGCATTGTTCTGCAACCTTCTTCGTACCATTGATGCCTGGTGAATCGCCGATAATTGGCAGTCCCCCGGCTGACTTAACTTGGCGGATAACTGCCCTTACTACTTCTGGATGGGTCGTAGTCGCTTTGGCTGGCGGCATACCCTCCAGCATATTGGGCTTAATCAGCACCCTATCTCCCGGGCTGACAAAGTTATTAATTCCACCTAGTTGTTTTAATGCGTGGCTAATGCCCTGGGCAACTAAAGTCTCGTTATATGAATCAACTTTGGTTACTGCAACCTTCACGCTGCTCCCTCCCAATTGGCTTGTTTACCCCTAATAAGTAGATATTATCATATAATAGGAGGTTTTTTTATGCTTCATGATTTATTTAAGCTTAAGCTTGAACAGCTTCAGCAGCTTACCGCTGACTTCGCAACGGCGATGGCTGACGGCTTAGCCCAAAAGCCTAGTCCGCTCAAAATGCTGCCCTCCTATTTATCTACGCCAACCGGCACTGAGCGAGGTACTTACCTAGCTCTTGATTTTGGCGGCACTAATATCCGCGTTGCGCTAATTGAGCTATACGGCAATAGGCGGTACGCTGTAGTTAGAAATCGCCAATCGCCGCTTAGAACTAATAATTATGATTATACTGCCGCTAACGTAGATGCGGAAAAGCTCTTCGATTACATCGCCGGGGAGATAGCTCACATAGCCCCTTCAAACGATATCATCCTGCTTGGCCATACTTTTTCGTTTCCCAGCCGTCAGACTTATATCAATGAAGCAGTTTTAATTTCTTGGACCAAAGAACTTAAAACTGCCGGCGTAGAAAACGCCAACGTCACCGACCTTTTAAAGGACGCTTTAAAACGCCGGGGTCTGAGAAACATTCGTCCAGCAGCCGTCATCAACGATACCGTCGGTACGCTGCTGACCTCGGCTTATCTAAACCCCGATACCGATATCGGCTCCATCTGCGGCACCGGTCACAATACCGCTTATCTTGAGTCTATTCATTATTCCGCACCCATGATTATCAACATGGAGTCCGGTAACTTCGATAAACTGCCCCTTACTAGGTATGATAAGGAGCTTGATGCCAATAGCGAAAAACCCGGGCAGCAGCTTTTGGAGAAAAGTGTTTCCGGTCATTATCTTGGCGAGTTGCTGCGGCTGATTATTAGAGATTTAATTGCAAGTAAGAAGCTGCCTATTGGGGAGTCGGAACGGCTGGATATACCTTATTCTATAACGGCACAAGACCTTTCCCTACTAATTGCCGATATACCGATAGACTTGACTTCTAGGCTTAACGTTGCTGAACAAGCTGCAATACAACAAGCGGCAGCCTTACTACGAACACGGTCGGCCCAGCTCGCCGCCGCCACTTTTTACGGAGTACTGCGTCGCGTCGACCCCCGGCTTGAGCGCCGCCATCATATTGCTATCGATGGTTCGCTATATGAAAAAATGCCTGGCTATGCCCGGGCTATTCAGGCAACACTTTTAGCGCTATGCGGTAAGTCAGCTACTAATAAAATGTCGGCAGGATTAATTAAAGATGGCTCCGGTGTCGGTGCCGCCATCGCCGCCGCGATGTGTGGGGAATAACTTTTTGTTATTATTCTTCGAACCAAGCTTTTTTCAGAAGCTTTATCGCTTCTTCCATTTCATGGACCGGTATTTTCGAAAAGTACAATATAACCCGGGGGAAACTCTCTTGCACCGTCTCCCAATAGTAATTCTGGATGGGCGCAACCTGACATCCATGCTGCATCGCTTTCAAGAATATATCTTGAGAGGTCCCCGGGCGTTTAACAGTCAATACGATAAAGAGACCTGATTCATTATCCTGAATGGCCACCTGATTGCTGAAAACCCGTTGAATAGTGTCAATAAACTGCATTTTCTTTTCATAGTACAATTTGCGCAGTCGTCGGATTTGCCGTTCTAAATGGCCGTCAGCCATATATTGGGCTAAGGTTAACTGTTCAATCGTAGATACAGCTTGATTATACAGAGCCGCATTTCGCTCATAAAGCTCCAGCAAGCGGTCTGGAAGGATCATATAGCTTATTCGTAAAGACGGTGGAATAACTTTTGAAAAGGAGCCAAGATATACAACATTGCCGCCACTGTCAAGCCCTTTCATTGCCGGGATCGGCCGTCCGAAATACCGAAATTCGCTGTCATAATCGTCCTCAATGATAACGGCATCGTTCTGCTGCGCCCAGGCAAGCAGCCGCATCCGTTCGCCGACCGGCATAATGTACCCGGTCGGAAACTGGTGAGAAGGAGTTAAATAGACAGCTCTGGTCTCACTTTGCGCCAGTTCTCTTATATCAATACCTTCTTTTCTCATTTGTACCGGGACAATAGTATAGCCCCAGTTATGCCAAACGCGCCGACCGGTAGTAAAACCGGGTTCCTCAAAAGCAATACTGCTATGCGTAGGCTTGAGCAGACTGCAAAGGGTATTTAAAAGACTTTGCACCCCGGGACCAATAATAATTTGTTCATAGTGGCATTCAACACCTCGCGACCGAACATAGCGGCCAATTTGCTTGCGCAGTTCAGTTTCTCCTTTGCTGTGGCCATACCCAAAAAGCCGTTCTTTATTTGCAAGAACTTTATTAACATAGCGCCGCCACACCGAAAAATCAAAACCATTTAAATCCATCTCACCGCTAGCAAAATCATATCTAGGTTTGCAATTATCGGTCAGTTCACTGGTCTTGGGCTTTCCTGCGGTATACACCGGTTTTACTATTGTTTCTTCCAGCTTATTGACAACATAACAAGCCCTATTCCGGTTGTTAATATATCCTTCACACATTAACTGCTGATATGCCTTTTCAACCGTTGCCTTACTAACAGAAATACTATTGGCAAGATTCCGAATAGAGGGTAATTTTTCGTTCTCAGCTAGTTTATGCTGTTCAATCTCGGCTTTAAAATACTCATAGAGCTGCATATACAAAGGGCTGCTGCCGTTAGAATCAAGAAAAATTAAATCTGTCATCGTCTTCCTCCAAACTGTCCTAGTCATAAATGCGCATTCTGTATATTTTAAAAGTATCAGATTCATTTTATAATACAAACATGTTTATAGGCTATACATTTTTTATCAAATGTCAAAAAACAGCTTAAGATACTTACTTAGGAGGAATCTGATATGACAAATTACAAAGCACTTACAATCGCTGGATCGGACACAAGCGGCGGCGCTGGCATGCAAGCCGATTTAAAAACATTCCAGGAGTTTGGGGTTTACGGAATGACAGCTCTCACCGTCATAGTTGCTCAAAATCCGCACAATAATTGGTCCCATGATATTTATCCGCTGCCGCTGGAAACATTAGAAGCACAATTGGAAACCGTTCTAAACGGCATCGGGGTTGATGCTATAAAAACCGGAATGCTGGGTACTGTTGAAATCATTAACCTTGTAACTAAAAAGCTCGACCAATATAAAGTGAAAAGTGTAGTCATTGACCCGGTTATGGTTTGTAAGGGAACCGATGAAGTCCTAAATCCGGAATCTGCTATTGGAATCCGGGAATACCTAGTACCCCGTGCTACTGTAATTACGCCTAATATCTTTGAGGCTAGCCAATTGAGCGGTATCAGTATAAAATCCGTCGAAGATATGAAAAATGCCGCTGTAAAAATTCATGAGCTCGGCGCTAAAAATGTATTCATAAAAGGCGGCGCAAAACTAGGCACAGCAACAGCTATCGACCTCCTGTATGATGGCAAAGATTTTGTAACCTTAGAATCGCCTAAAATTGATACAACCTACACTCATGGTGCAGGCTGTACATCTTCGGCCGCAATTACAGCCGGACTGGCTAAAGGACTATCGGTCCGCGAAGCCATTGAGCAAGCGAAAACATTCATTACCAGTGCCATTAAACATGGTTTTCCGCTCAATTCCTATGTTGGCCCGACATGTCATGCAGCTCACCGCCTTTTTAATGACTGAAGTCGTTGTACCCCTGATAAGTGATACATGTCTCTTCCGGACTAATTCACTAACTCATGGTTATAATATTGAGTAATTTGTTAGCTATATAGGAGGTTTACCATGCAGCAAGGTACTTTTCGCGTAAAAGCCGGCTTGGCCGAAATGCTTAAAGGCGGCGTTATAATGGACGTTACCACTCCCGAACAGGCAAAGATTGCCGAAGATGCTGGGGCTTGTGCAGTAATGGCTTTGGAAAGGGTACCGGCCGATATTCGCGCCGCCGGCGGCGTTGCCAGAATGGCTGATCCGACCATTGTTCAGCGCATTATGGATGCCGTTTCAATTCCTGTTATGGCCAAAGCCCGGATCGGACATTTTGTAGAAGCCCAGATTCTTGAATCATTAGGTGCTGATTACATAGATGAGAGTGAAGTTCTCACTCCGGCTGACGATAAGTTCCATATCAATAAGCATAATTTTAAAGTTCCGTTTGTCTGCGGCGCAAAAAATCTCGGCGAAGCCCTCCGCCGTATCGCTGAAGGTGCTGCCATGATCCGTACAAAAGGCGAACCCGGCACCGGTAATGTTGTAGAAGCTGTTAAGCATATCCGCATGGTTATGAGTGAAATTAGGTTGCTCCGAAACCTGCCGGTTGAAGAGGTTGCAGCATTTGCTAAAAATATTGCGGCTCCGCTTGAGCTGGTAATGGAGACTAAGAAGCTCGGCCGTCTGCCAGTAGTTAATTTCGCGGCCGGCGGTATTGCAACTCCAGCTGATGCAGCGCTTATGATGCAGCTTGGCTGCGACGGTATTTTTGTTGGCTCCGGTATTTTCAAATCAGGTGATCCGGCTAAACGGGCTAAGGCAATTGTCGCTGCTACCACTTATTACAACGATCCTAAAGTACTGGCTGAAGTATCAAAAGATCTCGGTGAACCGATGGTCGGTATTGAAATATCTACCATTCCTGCTAATGAACGCATGCAGGAACGCGGTTGGTAATCAGAGAAAGAAGGCATTACTAGTGAAAATCGGGGTACTAGCCCTGCAAGGCGCTTTTCGTGAACACCGTCGCATGCTTGAACGGTGCGGGGCGCTAGCAGTCGAAATAAGAAAGCCGGAAGAACTTGACGAAATTGAGGGCCTGATTATCCCAGGCGGCGAAAGCACTACCATTGGAAAACTGATGGTTGAATGGGGCTTGATGGACAAAATCAAAACCAGAGCCAGCCAAGGTATGGCTATCTATGGGACATGCGCCGGCATGATTCTGTTGTGCAAAGATATTGTCGGCAGCAATCAGCCCCGCTTAGGCTTACTGGATGGCGTAGTCCAGCGCAATGCGTTTGGCCGTCAGCGAGAAAGCTTTGAGGCTGATCTTAACGTACCGGAATTTGGCGATGAGCCTGTTAAAGCTGTCTTTATCCGCGCGCCATATATTGAGAGCGTAGGACCTCATGTTCAGGTAATGGCTGAAGTTAATGGCAAGGTAGTAATTGCCCGTCAAGACAATTTGCTGGTAACGGCATTTCACCCTGAGCTTACCGATGACGACCGGATCCATAAATATTTCATTTCAATGGTGAAAAATAAATATAGTAGATAAACTAGAACGGCTGTGCTGCCAGTATGGGCAGTACAGCCGTTTAGTTTGTTTGCAAAAAGCCGAGATCGCCCGCCTCGCTCGCAGTGGCGTGACATCTCGTTTTTTCCTTATGTCTACGATTAAAAATTACTTTTTGTCGTACGGTGTTCTTAACTTGGTTCTAACCTGCTGAACAATCTCACGGGCAAAGGGACCTAGATTTGAGTTGGCATAGGCTTTTAATATGCCTACAGCCACTTGGCCAATGGCATTATTGATAATTGCTTGGTCAGTAATGTTTTGCCTACGGAGCGTTTCCTCGATAGTGACGGCTGCCGTTAGTACTTTTTCCGCGGCCATGCGGTTAATTTGTGCTACCAGATCTGCCCTGCCGATTATAACATCACCAACCTTGCTGAAGATTTCAGCCGTAGCGGCTACCATTTCGACCGGATGATCATCTACCATAATAACCGGACGCTGCCCGGCCATCATCTCATCAGCCTGCCCGATAATCTTAGCACTAATGCATTTGACGTTTCGGCCTGCTGTCTCCCGCAGGACATGCCTGTCAACATTAGTAGCTATATTTATTACTGTCAATGGCTGGGGCAATCGATTGAAGACCTTAATACAGCTGATTACTTCGCGGTCAGGTACTGCTAAGATGACTGTGCCTATAGCGGCTATATCTTCAAGGCTCTCAGATATTTTTGTATTATATTCTCCTGCTACCGCAATAAGCTCGGTATTATCCCGGTCAAATAGTACAAGTTCTATATGTCCAGCCAATTTAGCTGTCAGGGCCTTACCCATACGTCCAACACCAACTAGTCCTACCGGCATATTTAACCTCCCTATAGCTATCCCAAAATCCAGTTTTTTTAAGCTTTACTATCCTATGCTTTTTGAGGTTTAAATTCTACCGCGTACCACCAAAAAATCTATCGTAAAAAAATTTCATAAGCATATCAGCAGCCTCGCATACCGAAATAAACATAATTATAATAAAGGTCAGCACTTTTTCCATATAGCTTCCCCCTACAGCAAGCTGCGTAATGCCGGCACGACATACGGATCATAAAAGAACTGCAGGAACAAAAACAGTACTAGCCCGACAAAACCGCCTACGACTGAACCATTAATCCGAATCCACTGCAAATCTTCACCGGCTTTATCATCAATAAATTCAGCTAACTTTTTATCAGTAAGAATGCTTAAAGCGTTGCTGGTTATTGTACCAACCAGATAATGTTCAGATTCGATTATTTCATGCAACGCCTCTTTTGCATACTTCTCTAACCAATCCTGAAGTTCATTATCCTGCTTAAATACTTCCCAGTACTTGGACACTTGACTTAAAACCCAATCAGCAACCTGTGAACGTTGTGTTTCATCAATGGACCGCCGCTCCCAGGCTAAAGCCAGCTCAATAAGCTCGGTCAATACATCCTCGAGTCGAATTCGTTCTGCCAGCCCGCTCTGCCATTCCTTAATTGTTGCAGCCAGTTCAGGGTCATCTTCCATCCTGTCGGCCAAATCCTGTAGCCGCGTCCGGATTAGCTGACGTAAAGGATGATCCGGCTTTTCTATGTTATGCAGCTCATTTATAATATTTGTTTGGAGCACAGCTGCTGCTTCAGCAATATTAACAGCGTCAACGGCTTCGAGAACGTTTTTGATCAGTTGTTTCCACCAGGCGTCAGCAACCTCATTGGAGTACTTCTCTAAGTAATTATGAATCATGACCCGGGTTTTGGGCGTCTCAACTATTCGAATAATTTCGTTAAGCAAAAAATCAATCAACTTTTCATCGCCTTGTTTTTGGAGAAACAGACGGACAAGCCTGCTTAATAAAGCTGAGAGATAGACCTCCTGCCACTTGCTTTTAAGCAGTCTTTCGAGTGACTGGGCTGCTGCTCGGGCATCTAGGCTAAAGATCACCCGCCGAGCATAATCGGCCGTCATCTCTGCAAGCGCCCTTTTGCCATTTCGTTCTTCAATCCAAGTAACAAATAACCTAACGATATGAATATCGGCTAATCGCTCTTTAATCGATTCCTTACTTAACAGCTCATTTTGTACGGTATTTGTTAAAGCTTCAATAATTTTACCGCGATTACGCGGAATGATAGCGGTATGCCAAGGGAAACCCAATGGCTTCTCGAATAACGCGGTTACGGCAAACCAATCTGCCACTCCTCCGATTAGGGCGGCTTCCAGAACAATATATAAAGCTTTAAGCATTAAATTGTCATAGTATTGATAGCGAATTAGCAAAACCACTCCAAAAAGCACAGCAACGGCAGCCAGTGTGGCATTAGCAATTCTTCGATTCTTCATAGCTCACCACCTACAACCAGTACGTGACTAAAAAGATCAGCATGCCAACAATTCCGCCAACTACTGACCCGTTTATTCTTATCATTTGCAGATCATTGCCGGCCTTGCTTTCAATAAACTCTACCAACATTGCGTTGCTATACTTATCAAGTGCCGTTTTAACCGTGAGGCCGATTTGATGGTGATGCCTCTCCACAAGCTGATTAATTAGCTGTTTAAAAGCTTTATCGACTTTCTCCTGCTGACTGGAGTTAGCTTTAAAATCTGCAATCAAATTATCAAACTTATAACTAAACCAGCGCGTAAGCCGGAGCAGTCCTCCAACATTCGCCCCTGACTGGCGTAAACCGTTAAGGAGCTCCGAAATTAGTGCCGCTATATCAATTTTGGCAGAAAAAGCTGCTTTCCATTCCTCTATCTTAGCCTGAAAATCATCATCTTCCTTCAAACTTTCAGCTAAGCCTTCCAGCCAATCTTTTATGCGAATGCGCAGCGGATTGGTTGGGTTTTTAAGATCTCCAAGAAAAACAGTAAGCTTTTGCTGGACCATAAGCGCAAGGCTGTCAATTGAAATATTAAGAAGCGCTGATACTAGCTGCCGGCCTGCCATATCGTGTTCGTAGGCCTTTTTCGCCTGTTTAATAATTCTTGCTATCTCAATGCACATCTGCGGATGTTCGGTAATTCGGGTTAGTTCATTTAAAACAAAATCTACAAGCCTATCGACATAGCCGTTTTTTACCGACCACTCAATAGCTTGTACAACCAGCGGCGCAGCCTTTATTTGGTCAGCATTGGTCTTAATCATTCTGTCAATAATCTGCCCCAGCTCGGTTGGCTCCGCCTGCTCAATCAAATCAATACTAATTTTGCGTACAATGGCCTTTATATCGTCTTTACCGCCATGCTCCTCAAGATATTGAATAAGAAAACCGGCAAAATCATATCGGTCTAGTTCGCGAATTATATTATCTTTGGTTATGAGCTCATTTTCGACCATATCCATTAGCGCCGTAAATATTCTTTCCCGATTACGGGCAATGAGCGCCGTTCGGTAAGGTATCCCCAGCGGCTTTTTAAACAGCGCTGTAACGGCAAACCAGTCGGCAAGGCCGCCAACCAAAGCGGCTTGACAGCCGCTGGTCACCAGCCCCCCCACAAAAGTATTGCTGAACGGGTAACTAACTAAAAAACCGACGGACACTATTCCTAGCGTTACTGTTGCTTTGTGTTTATTAGACTTCATCTTTCACCCGCTAATAGCTTTCGCCTTGGAATTCATTGATATTAACTGTGCTTTCACCATTATCATTGAAAATCACTGTTATGGCATCACCAACTTGCGCCAACGGCAGCTTAGGCGATGTATTTGCCAGCCCGATGAAGATACGCTTATCGCCTTCAAGCATAAAGTAAATATATGATTCTCCACCCTTTACAGCGGAAGAAATTCTGGTAATACGTCCATTTAGGGTAACTTGCTGGATCTCGTTGTCCGGGATAAACAGATTACCCCGGCTGGCTAAGCTTACCCGGTATGAGCGCATGGCACTCTCGATGTCAGGGCCGACGCCGACAAGGTTATAGTTTTCTACTGAAATAAATGCTACCGATTTCAACAGACCTTCCTTGTCCTTAAGGGGAGCTATATAAGTCGGAACGCTGTTAATATTATATAAGATAGGATAGCCAGCCCGGTAACCCTTTTCTTGAACCTGGCCTTCTGCCGACTTACAGGCGCTTGTTTCATTAGCGCCGGCTACCTTATACCACTTTGCCTCTTTAGTGCGCGAATTAACCAGGATAAAACCTACCGTGCTTTCATCTTTACCATATGATGTAATACCGGTATACCAATAAACACTGTCATCATTACCGTAAATCAAATGCACGCTTTGGTCTGTCGGCTTTAATGTCCCGGTTTTGGCAAATAAGGTATTCAAAAAACCATTTACATAATGACCCCAATCTCTGATTTGGTTATAGACAAAGGCTTCGGGCTGTACACGGTCAATCCACTTGGGGATGTTATCAAGCGAATAGCGATTAATCTGACCATTCTCAGCATTAACGGTTACTACACCTACCGCGTCCCCCCCGCTGTAGCCGACTTTATTCTTATACAATGTCACAACCCAGTACGGGTTTAATTCATCATCAACCTCAAACGAAAAATCCGCCATACCCACATTAATAATGCCGTTAAAATATAAATACCGCGGTAAGTAATCCATTACAAAGCCCTTGGTCTGATATTTTAGATAGATATCCCGACCGCCGATATTTTGTACCAGACGAACATCTTGTGGGTTGGTCGCCGAAACCATAACATAGCCCTTACTGCCACGGCTATGATTAGAAATCCATTGAAATATACCCCGATGTTCAAGCGGCCCCACATAATAGAGCTTATTGTTGACTTTCTGCAATTCCATTTCACCCAACTGTACTTCACTGCCGAGAGCCGGAACCTCCCCGATTTGTTTCTCGGCCAGCTTAATGGCGGTCTCCTCATCCACTATGCGAATCTGTGACAGATTTATTGGTTCAACATCGGAAGAGAAAGAGCTTTCCTTAACCTCGCCAAGTAAATTACGGTAGGATTGATGGTAAAAAAGCGGTACCGATGTTAATAGGGGCAGCAGGGTAGTATTGGCAACACCGATTGCCAGCAGCAAACCAGCTGATATTGCCAGGCCACGGTACTTTCCTACCAGCCAGCCGTACTTCTGGTACTGGCTGATATTAATAACATTTTGCCGTTGCTGTTCTTTAGTGAAAATCTGAAGAAACATTCTTATCAGAATTTCGCCCCATACAGTTCCTTCAACCATATCCCGAAACTTACTGAGCAGCGTCAAAAGCGGCACAATTAAAAATACCAACCCTAAAGCTATAATCGGTACCGACCAATCGGTAAACCCGAAAGCCAAGACTGGCAGTCTAAAATAAAAGTACCCGGCGTTAAATAGTACAAATATGGCTACTAGCGCCTTCATAAAAATTTGTCTCCCCCCATTCCTAGCCCCTAAAATATATTATGTTCTCTCTAGGAAAATTATAACATATAAGCCTGATTTTACATAGATAGTCAGCCTGACGCTATATCAGGCTGACTATTGCTTTACAACACTTTCACTATGTTATACATCGAATCGCGTTCTACCGGAATACGTCCGGCTTGTCTTATTGTGCTGATCAAGGTTTCCTTATCCAAAGATTTTGCCGATTTCGCCCCGGCGGCATGCATTATCTTTTCCTCGCTTACTGTACCATCAATATCATTAGCACCAAAGCCAAGCGCCAACTGAGCAACTGGCAGCGTCAGCATAATCCAGTAGGCCTTTATATTTCTAAAGTTATCAAGCATTAGCCGCGATATTGCCATAGTCTTGAGATCGTCCCATACTGAGCCGCGAGTTATCTTCCCTTCGAGAACAGTGTTTCCCGGATGGAACGGGAAACAAATAAAGGTTTGAAAGCCACCTGTCTCATCCTGTAATGTCCGGAGAGAAATCAAATGGTCGACGCGCTCCTCTAACGTTTCGATATGTCCGTACAGCATACTGGCATTAGAACGAATCCCCATCTGATGCGCAGTACGGACAGTCTCAAGCCACTCGCCGGCGCTAGCTTTTTCCGGACAAAGTTCCTTGCGTACTCTGTCTGATAATATCTCAGCCCCGCCGCCTGGCATTGAGTGCATACCGGCATCCTGTAAAGTGGCCAGAACTGTTTTTACTGATTTTCCTGATATTTTGGCGAAATGGCAGATTTCAATTGCTGTAAACGCCTTCAGATGGATATGCGGCAATTCTGTCCGTAAAGACTTTATAATATCTACATAATACTCAAACGGCCAGTCTGGATGCAGTCCGCTGACGATATGTAGTTCTCTAAGATCGGGGTCTTGAGCGGCAGCTTTTGCTATTTTGAGCGCCCGCTCCTTACTCATCTCATAAGCTTGTCCACTGTCCTTGTCACAACCAAACGCGCAGAACTTACAGCGAGATGTGCAGATATTGGTAAGATTTATATGTCTATTGACATTATAATAAACATAATCACCGCTAATACGCTGTCTCGCAATATCAGCTAAATAACCCAACCAAGCCAGATTATCACAGGCAAAAAGGGCTAAACCTTCTTCCTTTGTCAATCTTTCACCATGTTTTACTTTTATTTCTATTTTATGTAATATTCCATTCATTAGTGCCACTCCCTCCTCTATATATGTTCAGCACATAGCGATATCTTCCTGCTAAGCTGGCCGAACTTTGCGAGTTCAGCAGGCACCTAATAATAGTGCCCTTCCTATTATACATTATTAATATAGCCCCTACATATTGTTTTTAGACTGCGACCAAAAAGACTCATGTTCTTCTTTAGCAAATTTTAGTCTATACTATTACTGCGTAAAGAAATATTAGGAGAAAACTCTATGAAACATCTCACTACTAACAAAGAACAGTTTGTCCATAAATTATTTACTGCTATTTGCAGTCATTATGATTTTATGAACAGCATGCTCAGTTGTAATCAAGATAGATACTGGCGCAGATTTGCACTCCAAAAAGCTGAATTACAGCCGGGCAATAAAGTTCTTGATGTCTGCTGCGGTACCGGCAAGTTAACGCTTGGTCTAGCCGCCCAAGTCAGCCCTGCCGGCCAAGTAATCGGGCTCGACTTTTGCAAGGCCATGCTGGACATAGCAGAAAAAAACATTAGTAAGTCACCTGTTAAGGAAGTAATCACTTTAGTACAGGGTAATGCACTAGCCCTTCCATTTCCCGACAATGAATTTAACTGTGCTATAACCGGCTTCGGTCTACGTAATCTCCCTGATATAAATAAAGCCCTTGCTGAGATGTGCCGCGTGACTCGCCCCGGCGGCACAGTTATATCCCTAGAACTTGCTAAGCCGACTGCCCCAGTCTTAAAACAGCTCTATTATTTTTATTTTGAACAGATCCTGCCGTTGCTCGGCAAACTTAAAGTCGGCGCCGACGGATTTTATAGCTGGCTGCCGCAGTCCCTCAAAGACTATCCTCACCAGAAAGATATAGCTGTAATATTTGAAAACCATGGCTTAAGCAATGTCCAGTATTTTGAACTAACCGGCGGTATTGCAGCCGTTCATGTAGGTATAAAGTGAGACTTGCTTCAGATAATAAGAAAAACCGCTAGCGCGGTCCTTTTAGTTCCTCACATCTGATATCCGATACTCAAACCCATGAACTCCTTTGTAATAGCGAGGGTACATGGCGGCTCCACAAGCTTCACAAGCGAACTGCGG
>JAAYSF010000093.1 GCA_012523975.1 Veillonellaceae bacterium | reverse complement strand
TAGCAAGAATGTTCATTCTAATTGCTTGACACATACAAAGCTCCTTGCTAAAATTGTACTATCTAACAATATATTGGGATGAAGGTTATGGGAGAGACCGCTAAGCGGCGCCGAAGGAGTAAGCTCTTTGTTAAACTTTCAGGCAAAAGGACTGTAACCGGACTGAACTCTGGAGAGCACGTCTATTAGATGTCACCGACGGGGAGCCTTGGGCAAATCTCTCAGGTACAACGGACAGAGACAAAGAGGCTACTATGCCTCTTTGTCTCTGTTTTATTTTAACCAGTAGTAAGTAAAAAAGAGAGTTTAACGGGGATAATATTACAAAGGAGATGATTTGTATGACGGCGAGGCAAACGCCGCTGTATGACACGCATGTTAAGTACGGAGGCAAGATGGTAGAATTTGGGGGGTGGCTGCTTCCGGTTCAGTATTCGGGTATTATTGAGGAACATCAGGCGGTTCGGCAAAAGGCCGGGTTATTTGATGTTTCCCATATGGGTGAGGTGTTGGTTAAAGGACCTGATGCATTGGCCTATCTGCAGAGATTAGTAGCAAATGACGTATCAAAAATAGCGGACACTCAGATTCAGTACACTCCGATGTGTTATTCCAATGGCGGCACGGTCGATGATTTGTTGATTTATAAACGGAGCAATGAGGAATATTTTTTAGTTATAAACGCGGCTAATATTGATAAAGACTGGAATTGGATGCAAGAAAACAGCGTTGGATTTAATATTGAATTGATAAACCTTTCGGATGAAACTGCTCTATTGGCTTTGCAAGGGCCGTTGGCCGAAACGATCCTGAGTAAATTAACAGATGCGCCGCTTGGCGAACTTCGCTTCTATTGGTTTATGCCGCAGATAACAGTTGCCGGGAAATCTGTCATGATTTCGCGGACTGGCTATACCGGCGAAGATGGTTTCGAAATCTACTGTCAACCGCAAGATGCAGAATATCTGTGGGAGGCGCTGATGGAAGCAGGTCGACCGCTTGGTCTTATGCCCGCAGGGCTAGGCTGCCGGGATACACTTAGGTTCGAAGCCGCGCTGCCGCTTTATGGTCACGAATTATCTGCCGATATTACTCCGGTGGAGGCCGGAATTGGCAAGTTTGTAGCAATAAATAAGGGAGACTATAATGGCAGCGATGTGCTGGTGCAGCAAAAAACAGTGGGACCTGCACGTAAAATTGTCGGTTTTGTTATGACAGGCCGAGGGATACCGCGCGCTGACTATTCGGTAGTATATGAAGGACGCCGGATAGGTAAGGTAACTACCGGTTCTTATGCTCCTAGTCTGGATAAAAATCTTGGCTTAGCTTTGGTAGAAACTGAGTATAGTAAAGTAGGTCAGCATTTTGACATTGAAATTCGCGGCAAATATATTGCCGCTGAAGTAATTGCTAAACCATTTTACAAACGAGAGGGGAAATGACAATGAACATTCCGAAAGAGCTTAAGTATTCAAAAGACCATGAGTGGGTTAAAGTTGACGGCAACCGGGTAACCATTGGTATTACCGATTATGCTCAAATTCAGCTTGGTGACGTTGTGTTCGTAGAACTTCCTGAAGTTGGCGCTCAAATTACTGTGGACAGCGGTTTTTCGGTTGTAGAATCTGTTAAAGCCGTATCCGATGTTTATTCGCCGGTATCGGGCCAAGTTGTTCAAATAAATGAAGCTCTTGCCGACTCACCTGAAATGGTAAACCAAGACCCCTATGGCGATGGTTGGATAGCGGTAGTTGATATTTCCGATAGTAATGATCTCGATAAACTTTTGAGCAGTGATGAATATGAAAAACTGATAGCTGAGGAAGGAGATCACTAAATGGCTTGGAGCTATCTTCCACATACCGAGGAAGACCGGAAGGCCATGCTTGACGGCATTGGTGTAAAGTCTGTAGAGGAACTTTTTAATGATATTCCGGCCGAGCTTCGTATGGATCATTCGTTAAATATCCCAGCGGCTTTGTCAGAGCCTGAACTCGCGAGCCATATCGCCGCCTTGGCCGAAGCTAATGTTAATGCTGCTGAGTATACATATTTCCTTGGGGCGGGAGCGTACGACCACTACCTCCCTAGCGTAGTCGATCATATACTGCGCCGCTCTGAGTTTTACACTGCCTATACGCAATATCAGCCGGAAATTTCCCAAGGTTATCTCCAGGCACTATGGGAATACCAGAGTATGATTGCCGAGCTTACCGGGATGGCTGTTGCTAATGCTTCGCTATATGATGGTGGAACGGCAGCAGCAGAAGCGGCGATGATGGCTGCGGGTGTTACTGGCAGGCGCGAAATTTTAGTGGCAAGCTCTGTCCATCCTAACTATCGGACAGTTCTAAGAACTTATGCAATGGACCGGGATTACAGTGTAGTTGAGCTAGGTTATAAAGATAGCCAACTTGATCTGGACCAAGTAAAAGCTAAATTAACAAAAAGCGCCGCGGCATTGATAATTCAGACGCCAAACTTTTTTGGTTCAATTGAAGATGTGAAAGCCCTTGCCGAATTAACTCATGCGCAGGGCGCGCTGCTGATTGTCGCAGTTGATCCAATTTCGCTCGGCTTATTGGAGGCGCCAGGCCTTCTCGGCGCGGACATTGTAATTGGTGAGGGGCAAAGTCTGGGCATTCCTATGTCATTTGGCGGCCCGTACCTAGGCTTTTTTGCTGCAACTGAAAAACTGATGCGGAAAATGCCAGGCAGAATTATCGGCCAAACGGTTGATCATGACGGAACCCGGGGCTTTGTTCTAACTTTACAAGCCCGGGAACAGCATATCCGGAGAGAAAAGGCCACGTCGAACATTTGCTCCAATGAGGCGTTATGCGCGCTTGCCGCAGCCGTATATTTAGGCACAGTAGGCAAGGAGGGCTTTCAGAAAGTAGCCTCCCTTTCACTGAATAAAGCTCATTATGCCTATAAACAATTGACGGGCTTAAATGGCTGTGAAGCAGTCTTTAAAGCTCCATTCTTTAAAGAGTTTGTCGTGCGCTTGAGTAAGCCGGTAGCTGAAGTTAATCAAGCCCTGCTTGCCGATAAAATTATCGGCGGGTTAGATTTAGGCAAATACTATCCGGACCTTAATAACTGCATGCTCGTCTGTGTAACAGAGAATCGGACAAGGGAAGAGATTGACCGGTTGGCAGCCAGACTGGGGGCGATATTATGAGAAAACCATATAAGCTAATATTTGAAATAAGTAAATCTGGACGCCGCGCCATTGATCTTCCGCAGTGCGATGTACCCGAGCAAGAAGCCGCTAGTTTGGTTCCTGCCGAATTCTTGCGAAAAACGCCGGCCGCCTTGCCGGAAGTCAGCCAGCAGGATTTAATTCGCCATTACACCGGACTGTCGCAGCGAAACTTTGGCGTAGATTCAGGGTTTTATCCATTAGGTTCCTGCACTATGAAGTACAATCCTAAAATCAATGAAGATGTGTGCCGCTATCCTGGGTTTGCCTTAGTACATCCGTTACAGGATGAAACTACGGTGCAAGGTGCGTTGGAACTCCTTTATAATATGGAACAGTATTTAGCCGAGATCGCCGGTATGGATGCCGTCAGTATGCAACCGGTAGCCGGGGCTCACGGCGAGCTGACCGGCCTTAAACTGATTCGGGCTTATCACCGGCACAGGGGTGAGAACCGGACTAAGGTTATTGTGCCGGATTCAGCTCATGGAACAAACCCGGCAAGCGCGGTTGTCTGCGGCTTAAGCACGGTCGAAATCAAATCCAACCCTGACGGATCAGTTGATCTCGAGGCCCTACGGGCCGCAGTCGGACCGGATACTGCTGCTTTGATGCTGACAAATCCCAGCACACTGGGCATGTTTGAAACTAATATAAAAGAGATTGCTAAGATTGTTCATGATGCCGGCGGTCTTCTCTATTACGATGGCGCGAATGCCAATGCTATTATGGGGATTACCCGTCCGGGTGATATGGGTTTTGACGTTGTTCATTTCAACCTGCATAAAACATTCAGCACGCCTCATGGCGGCGGCGGTCCAGGCGCTGGGCCGA
Source organism: Veillonellaceae bacterium (assembly GCA_012523975.1). Taxonomy (NCBI): domain Bacteria; kingdom Bacillati; phylum Bacillota; class Negativicutes; order Veillonellales; family Veillonellaceae; species Veillonellaceae bacterium. The sequence continues at coordinate 4,555 of JAAYSF010000093.1, read as the reverse complement.
TTGGAGTAAAAAAAGCACTTATACCGTTCCTGCCTGCACCGGTAATTGTAAAACAAGACGATAAATTTCATTTGGATGAAGACCGGCCGTTGTCCATTGGTAAAGTTCATTCTTTCTACGGCAATTTTGGGGTTGTTGTCCGGGCGTACGCTTATATCCGCGCCTTAGGTCCCGACGGACTCAAGCAATCCAGCCAAGATGCCGTATTAAATGCAAACTATGTATTAAGTCAGTTGAAGGATGACTTTTATGCTCCCTTTGATCGATTCTGCATGCATGAATGCATTCTAACTTCTAAGAATCAAAAGTCTGCCGGGGTACGGACGCTGGATATTGCCAAACGGCTGTTAGACTATGGTTATCATCCACCGACAATCTATTTCCCGCTTATTGTTGAGGAAGCGCTAATGATTGAGCCTACCGAGACCGAAAGCAAAGAAACGCTAGATAGCTTTATCGGCGTTATGCGCAAAATTGCCCAAGAGGCCAAGGAAGATGCCGCTCTTATCACAAATGCGCCCCAGACTACGGTGGTAGGCCGCCTAGATGAAGCAGCAGCAGCGCGTAAACCGGTTGTAAAATGGAAAGCTTAAACCGGCTTCCACTTCCGGATGCTATTCGCTTTGCTTATCCGCTTAAGACAAAACCGGTGAGCGTGACGGGAACTAAATGCGAACTTAATTGTGCCCATTGCGGCGGGCACTACCTTAAGCATATGACACCGCTGGCCGAAGTCACTGGCGCTGATGACAGCGCCAGCTGGCTAGTGAGTGGTGGCTGCCGCCTGGATGGCGGCGTTCCATTAAAGGGAAGTATCAATAGGCTTGCTGAACTAAAGCAAAAGCGGCGGTTCAACATGCATGTTGGCTTAGTAACAGAGGAAGAAATCAATGATTTAGCGATGATCGCCGATTGCGTTTCCTTTGATTTTGTCGGCGATGACAAAACAATTAAAGAAGTGTTGGGTAATGGACGTACAGTGGAAGACTATGTAGAATGCTATAAGGCCCTTGCCCGCAAGGTTCGGGTTATGCCCCATATCTGTATTGGTTTAGCAGGCGGCGAACTACGGGGAGAGTATAAAGCAATGGAACTATTGCGTGAGTTGGGGGTTGAATCCCTAACTTTTATTATCTTTATGCCGACCCGCGGCACGCGATTTGCTGATCGTAAGCCGCCGCGCATCGAGGAATCAGCTCAACTTTTGAGTGACGCAAGACTGAAATTCCCAAATATTCCTCTGCACCTTGGCTGTATGCGGCCTGGCGGTCGGTACCGGGAGGAAATCGACAAATGGTCGGTGCGAATAGGCATAAACACCGTTGTAAACCCTGCTCCAGCCGCAGTACGGCTGGCAGAACGCCTCGGGCTTACTATTACGCGCGGAGAGGAGTGCTGTGTGCTATGAGTATTTGGAAATTATCGGCCGGCACTGCCGCCGTTATTGGGAAAAAACAAATGAAGCTTGAAGTGCCGCCCACAACCGCATACATTATGCTTGGTGAAAAATGCCGGAATAACTGCAGTTTCTGTGCACAATCACAGGGGAGCACGACCCGCTCCGACATGTTATCCCGGGTAACCTGGCCAGATATACCGAGTGATGAAGCGGTGGCGGGAATATCAGCCGCTTATCGGACCGGTAGACTTAAAAGAGTATGTCTTCAGGTAGTCAAAAACAGTGACAGCAGGCAGACGAGTTTTGCTGCGCTACAAGCCATTACCGCTAAAAGCGCTATTCCGGTCTGCATATCAAGCAACATTGAGTCGGTTGAACAGGCTAGAGAGATGCTTGCTTGCGGGGCTGATCGGGTTTCCATCGCACTTGATGCGGCCGTTCCGGAAATTTTCCGGGAGGTAAAACATGACTCCTGGGAACGGCGTTGGTCATTATTGCTGGAATGTGCTAAGGCACTGCCCGGGCGAATCAGTACTCATCTTATCGTCGGGCTGGGCGAAACAGAAAAAGAAATGGTTTCAACAATCGCCAATTGTATTGCGCGGGATATCAACGTGGGATTATTCGCTTTTACACCGCTAAAAGGCACTGCCTGGGCGGATAAGAAGCCTCCGGCAATCGAGCATTATCGTAGGATTCAAATTGCTTTTCATCTTATTAAAAAAGGAATAGACCATAAAAACTTTAAATACCGGGAGGGACAAATCGCTGATTTTGGCTTGCCGGTAGAGAAACTTCTTGCTATGCTTGCTGACGGAAAGGCTTTTGAAACCAGCGGCTGCGAAGATTGTAACCGTCCGTACTATAATGAACGGCCAGGCGGTATTATGTATAATTATCCTCGCCCGCTGACGCAGCCGGAAGTTAGCCAGGCGGTAGAAGAATGTGGGATAATAGCTTCAGGCATAGAGGTAAAAGATAATGACAAAATGGCGGCTTGTTAATAGCGGCGTCGGTACAGCGGCACAAAACATGGCGGTTGATGAGGCTATTTTAAAGGCTCATGCTGCCGGAGAAGTACCGCCTACCCTGCGGTTTTACGGGTGGCATCCAGCGGCTGTTAGCCTGGGCTATTTTCAGTCGGCGGACGCCGAAATTGATATAGCAGCCTGCCGCGCTAACGGGATTGATTTGGTAAGACGCTTAACCGGCGGACGAGCGGTTTTACATGATATGGAATTAACGTACAGTCTGGTGATATCAGAGAATGATCCTTTGATACCGCCTACGATAACAGCATCTTACCGCTACTTCAGCCAAGGTCTTATTGCTGGGCTGCAAAAGATGGGTGTAAAAGCTCAAATGAGCATGCCGCGTGAAGCTTATAGCCAAAGCAAACGCCGACATGCATCAGCAGCCTGTTTTGATGCGTCTTCTCATTATGAGATCACTTTTGCCGGGCGAAAACTTATCGGTAGCGCGCAAGTGCGTAAGGACGGAGTAATAATGCAGCATGGTTCAATATTGCTGACCTTTGAGCCAGCGATACTTGTGTCTTTACTCAACCTACCGTCAGCGGAAAAAAGAAATTCGCTGCAAAAAGTGCTTGCCGACCGGGTGATATCGGTATCAGAAATCATGGGCCGCGATGTAGATTGGGAAGAAACATACCTAGCTATGTCTAGTTCCTTTGGCCCGGCATTAGGAATAGATGTTATCAGCGGTGAGCTTACAAGCAGTGAAGTGGCGGCAGCAAATGAACTTATTGCAACCAAGTATAGTCAGGATAGCTGGAATCTAATGCGTTAATCCATGATGACAGGAGGACAAAATGAGGTATGATGTAGCAGTAATCGGCGGCGGTCCCGGTGGTTACGTAGCAGCTATCCGGGCGGCGCAGCTCGGCGGTACCGTTCTATTAGTCGAAAAAGATAAACTGGGCGGGGTATGTCTTAATCGGGGTTGTATTCCCACTAAAACATTGCTGAAGAGCGCTGAGAAATGGGAAGGTCTTAAACATCTAACCGAGTTTGGCTTAAAAGCCGATGATATTAGCTTTGATTTTAGTGCTGTAATGGCGAGAAAGAGCAATGTAGTGGCTCAATTACGTGGCGGGATTGAGCAGCTGGTAAAAAGCAATGGTATTGAAGCTGTATATGGTAGTGCTAAACTTACGGGGCCTAGCAGTATTGTTGTAAAAAAACAGGACGGACAGGAGCTTTGCTTTACGGCAAACAAAATAATTATCGCTTCCGGTTCCGCCCCGGCCTCCATTCCGATACCAGGCATTGATTTGCCTGCGGTTATTACCAGTGATGATATGCTAGAGCTTTCCGAAGTACCAGAAAGCTTAGTAGTAATTGGAGCCGGAGCAGTCGGTATTGAATTTGCCGCTATCATGAATGCCTTTGGGTCACAGGTAACTGTTGTTGAAATGTTTCCTACAATACTGCCCAGCGTTGATCTTGACATAGTCAAACGTATGGGACTGGTTTTGCGCAAATCTGGGATAAAAACTATTGCCGGAGCAAAAGTCACCGCCATTGAAGATACTGGCGATAATGCTCTGGTAAAAATCGATACTGGCAAAGGTCTCCAAGAGCTGACCGCAGAAAAGGTGCTGGTGGCCGCAGGGCGGCGTCCGGCTAGCGAAGGGCTGGGATTGGAAGTAGCCGGTGTCAATTATGATCGTTCAGGTATAGCTGTAAATGACAAAATGGAGACCAATGTCAAAGGGATTTATGCCATTGGCGATGTTACCGGCCGAAGCATGCTTGCTCATGCAGCATCAGCGGCCGGCATGGTCGCGGCTGAAAACGCGATGGGAAGGTCTTCCAACATGGACTATGGCGTTATACCGAGTTGTATATTTACTACGCCTGAAATTGCCATGGTCGGACTGACTGAGCAGGTGGCCAAAGCCGAGCGGCGTGAGGTTAAACTGAGCCGCTTTAACTTTGCAGCTAATGGCAAAGCGGTAGCAATGGGAGAAACTGATGGTTTAGTCAAAATCGTGGCCGATGCGGTTACAGGCAAGGTACTTGGTATGCATATTATGGGGCCGCACGCCAGCGATTTGATTATGGAAGGCACACTCGCTATCCGCAAGGGGTTGACTGCACAAGATATTGCCCATACCATTCATCCGCACCCCAG
>JAAYSF010000092.1 GCA_012523975.1 Veillonellaceae bacterium | reverse complement strand
ATCTCCGTCAATTTCTAATAATTAGACAGGAGATAACTATGTTTGATACAAAAAAGGCTCTTTTCGGCCTGCTGGCACTGATTATGGTTTTTGGCTCAACAATGCCTAGCTATGCAGCCGATAAAAAAGCCGCAGAGGACAATAAAAAGAAATCGACTTCAACAAAATCGGATACAGCGGCAAAATCTCAAGCGCCTATTACTATTGAAGGGGACGAGCTTTCCTTCAGTGATTCGACGGGACAGGTTTTTGCAAAAGGTAATGTTCTTGTTACTCAGAATGACGTTAAATTGACTTCTGATCTTCTTAATGGCAATACTAAAGAAAGCATTGTCTGGACGGATCATGAAGCAACAATAACTCAACCCGGAGTTAATCTTGTGGGTTCCGGAGGCTTGCGGTTTAACTATAAAGACAATACCGGCAATTTGAAGTTGGCGACCGGAAAAGTTGGCAAGCAGTTGGTTACCGGCCATAATATTGAGATGGTATCTGCCAACGAAATTATCATTAATGGTGGAACGATGACTATGTGTCCGGCAAAAGTGCCGGATTATCATGTCAGTGCCTCGAAAATTGAAATATGGCCAGATGATAAACTTATTGCTTATGGTGCCAAGTTTTGGATTAAAGATAAAGTAATATTTAGCTTACCGAAATATCAAAAGTCACTTAAAAAAGATGCCAAAAGTGATATGCCGCGGGTTGGGTATAGTAGTGATGATGGATTTTATATAAAACAATACCTGGAATATCCTATAGTAGGTAATGTTGCTGCATTTACAGATATTGCCTTATATTCAAAAGCGGGATTTAAGCCAACATATGGAGTAGTTAACCGGGAAAGAAAATATTCCCTTAGTGTTACTCATGGAGAAATGGAAGACGATGATGATAACTGGGTAAAAAAAGAGCCTGAATTTAAATTTGAATATTATCCTCATCGACTCGGTAATTTACCTATAAGCTATACATTTAGTGCAATTTACGGTAAATGGACTGATGATTACAAAACAAGCTGGCACCAAGACTATAACCTATACTTTAGCGGTGATCCAATTAAGCTTAATGATACAATGAAGCTATATCTGGGTACGGGCTTCCAAAAAGTTTTAGAAAGCTATGATGACTCGGCCAGAAATGTGTTCAGATATGATGCAACTCTGACTAAACAGTTTTCATCGCGATTGAATACTTGGGTCGGCTATCATTATATTAAGAATCATACCGGTTTATTTAGCTATAATAATGTTGACCTCGGCCGGGAATTTGATGCCGGATTCTCATATAAGATTGATCGGTTGAATACTATTTCATTTAATCAAAGCTATGATTTAGACAATCATCGAGTTTATGATCAAGATTATACTTGGTATCGTGATCTTCATTGCTGGCAGTCTTCATTAACCTATCGTGCTAAACGCGAAGAGTTTGTTTGGAAGGTAACTGTTACTAGGTGGTAATAACAGTAAAAGTTTGATAAAGGAGTACGTGGATGCTCGTTAATCTCTTTAATATTATTGATAAAATGCAGAATAAAAACATTATGGTCATTGGTGATATGGTAGCGGATGTTTACCTTGAAGGCAAGATTTCACGCATATCACGTGAAGCACCGGTGCTTATCCTTGAACATGCGGGAGAAACCGTTGTGCCCGGTGGTGCAGCTAATGCTGTCCATAATGTTGCTACCCTTGGCGGCCAGGTCTATGCCGTCGGTGTGATTGGGCAGGACAGTGCCGGTATGGAACTTGTAAGAGTCTTAAATAGCAAAGGTGTTGTAACCGAAGGTCTTATCGAGGATTATGATCGACCTACGATTACAAAGACTCGTGTCATGGCTGGCGGTCAAGCAACTGTACGCCAGCAGGTTGTGCGGATTGACCGCGAGAAAAAAGTCCCACTTGCGCCAGAAGTCGAAAACCAGATATTAGATTATATCAATTCAAATATAAACAATATGTCTGCCGTAGTTCTTAGTGACTATGGCAGCCATTCTGTATCGCCAAAGGTTATCCGGACAGCAATTGATTGTTGTAATGAAGTAGGCATACCATGCATTGTTGACTCGCGCTACAATGTAATGGCTTATAACGGGGTTATTGTTGTAAAACAAAATGAATCTGAAGCCGCTGCGGCTGTGGGGCTGGAATCGCTGGACAGTCAATCGCTAGTCGCTGCTGGCAAGACAATTCTTCAGCGCCTTAATGCTCAGGCTGTGCTGATTACTCAGGGGCCGGACGGGATGACACTTTTTGAAGCAACTGGCAAGTATACTCATATCCCGGTTACAAATAAAAGTGAAGTATATGACGTAACAGGTGCTGGTGATACGGTAGTAGCTGCTATGACCCTGGCCTTGGCTGCCAAAGCAGACTATGTTGACGCTGCCCGTTTATCAAATTTCGCTGCCGGAGTAGTCGTAAAGAAACCTGGCACTGCCACTACAACGCCAGACGAATTACGTCAAGCGCTAGGAGAGCATAATGAAAATCATTGCACATGAAGAACTAAATAGTGTTGTTTCAAAGTTAAAGGCCGCTGGTAAATCAATTGTCTTCACCAACGGCTGTTTTGACATTCTACATGTAGGACATGTACGCTATCTTGCGGCTGCCAGGGATTTAGGCGACTGTCTGATTGTCGGACTTAACAGTGATGAATCAGTTAGAAACCTTAAAGGTCCGACACGACCGATAAATAATGAGGAAGATCGCGCCGAAGTACTAACTGCTCTAGCCTGCGTTGATTATGTAATATTATTTGGTGAGCGTACGGCTGAAAACCTTATTGCCGAAATTAAACCAGAAATCTATGTAAAAGGTGGAGACTATAAGATTGAGGACCTACCAGAGGCAGGCATTGTCGCAAAATACGGTGGACGCATCGAGCTAATCCCCGAAGTACCGGGTAGGTCGTCGTCAAACGTAATAAAAAAGATAAAGACCAGCAATCCATGAGGTGTTTATGAATTACAAAAACATCCTTATAATAAAGCTCAGCGCTATTGGCGATGTAATTCATGCTTTACCT
>JAAYSF010000091.1 GCA_012523975.1 Veillonellaceae bacterium | reverse complement strand
TAAAAAAGGTGTCATTCTCCTCGGGCTGTTCCGGCAACCTTCAAGGCATCAGCCGCCTGGTCGAAGGAATGCCGATTCAGGAGGTTATAAAGCGCTTAAAAGGAATCTCCTGCGGCGGTAAAGATACCTCGTGTCCGGATCAGCTGGCTAGAGCATTGGCACAGTTTGCAGCAGAATAAATAGCATTCCGTGAAAAGGTCCGTTTCCCATTTGGCGAAACGGACTTTTTAGTTTGTTGTAAGAAGTTGAGATCGCCGCACTTGGCTCGCGATGACATTATAGTAAGGCAAATTGTCATTGCGAGCGCAGCGCGGCAATCTCGGTTAGGCTTTTAGATAGACAGTTTACAACCGCTCGGCAATTACCTTGGACAATTCACTGATGCTTGCTGACAGTTTCTCTAGCTTACTCTCGATGCGCACTAGCAAAAATACTGATATAACCATCGGAAAGCCGTAGTTGGCGGCATAGCCAAGTAATTGTTCCATAGCTCGACCTCCTTTCCGAGTAACACATATAAACATCCGAAAATACACCCCGTCGCTGCGCGCCACCCCTCTCAAGAGGAGATTTAAGACATCCTAAGCCTGTCATTGCGAGCGCAGCGCGGCAATCTCGGTTTTTATCCCCTCTTGATAGGGTAGGGCAGGGTATATCTTTCATTCCGTTTTCTTAGCAAAAGAGCAGGCGGCTCTACACCACCTGCTCTTTTTGCCTTATTAGACCAGCGAAACTGATTCCCGGGTGCGAATGCGTGCATCAACTATCTGCATCAAGTCGCCGCTTTTTGTTAAAAAAATGTTTTTGGCGATAATATCCTGCATTACAACATCAACCTCGGCTCTGGTTAAATCATCCCGCGGATCAGCTAAACTAATTACGGTTTCTTTACCTTCGTTGTTGCGAAAAACCATTTCTAATGTCTTAGTCATTTAATTCACCTCCTTGTATTTGGAAAGCGGTATAAAGTTCCATTACTCCTCAACCAATTTACCATTGTCGGTACGGAAGATGCTTTCGACAGGATGCTTCTGCAGACTGGCCAGCCCTGCACCAATTGCGTGCATATCGGCGTCGACGGCCTCTGTCTTGATATTGCTGTACGAACGCTGACGAAATACCGGATTACCGGCCTCATTAACACCGGTGCGAACTTTAATAACTAGCTTGGTGCCTTGCGGCAATTTATTCACTGCCATGTTCTCACCCCCTTTCGCTTAAATACATTCCAGCGAATTGCTTTTTTAAACGATTGAGAGCTCGTTGGCGCAAATTAAATACTGCTTGGGCTGTTACCCCGAGTTGTCCGGCAGCTTTGGCCAGCTTGTTGTCGCCGAACAAAGTCAATAACAGCGCTTGCCGCTGGCGCTCGGGCAGCAGCGCGATAGCAGCATGCAGTTCTTGCCCCAGTTCAGCCATTTCGACTTCCTGTTCAATATTTGTTGTTCCGGCCAGCATATCCAGCCTAAACGCATTTGGAAGATCGCTATCCTCCCCCTCGGTCATTAGTAATTCATGCTGCCATCGGCGTTGTTCACGCTTAAACAAATTCCAAAGCGCAAACTTGACCTTGCTTTCGACATAGCCGGCAAAATGTACGCCTGTCGTATAATCATAGCTTTTTACGGCTTCGACTACGGCTAACCACGCCTCAGCCAAGGCGTCATCACCCAGACTTCGTAAATGCGGCTTGTACGCCTGCCGTTTAACTAAGCCTTCAAACCGCCGGCAGATCTCGGCAAACGCCTCGGCATCGCCAGCCTGAGCACGAGATACCAGATTAATCAATTCCATTTTTCCTCACCTAGCGGCGAGGAACCGGTTCCTCAATATTAGCGCTGGTTTGAATTTAACATTTAACCCCAGGACAAACAAAAGCCGACCTAAGTGCCAGTCAGCACCTAAGTCGGCTTAACTATATTCACAAAATGTACTTAACACACCCCGGCGCTAACGCACCACCCCTCACTAGAAGGGAATCAAGTCTTGATCCTAATCCCCCGTCCGCTCCATCCACTCGTCATACTTCGCTTCTAAATCAGCCTGCAGTTGCGCATATTCGTCGGCCAGCGCCTTACTCTCGGTGGGATCGGCATGAACAGCCGGATCGCCAAGTTTTACTTCCATAGCAGAGATTGCAGCTTCCAATCCGGCAATCTC
>JAAYSF010000090.1 GCA_012523975.1 Veillonellaceae bacterium | reverse complement strand
TTTTCCATAATGGGCCGGTAAGACACGGAGTACGGAAGTACTGAATTACATGAGATCATTAAACGAACGAAATTTATTAATCCAGTCCCGGTCGTACTCCCTTACGGACCATTACGGAAGCGGCCGGTCCGTAGGATGGAATCAGAGCTTGCGTTCGATAAGAAAGTCCGACTGTTTGAGCGTAGCGAGTTTCGGACTTTCCAAAAGCGAGCTCTGATTCCAAGGCCGATGGAGGATAGGTCCTTGATTTTTTGGGTACTTTTTTATCAAGAAAAAAGTACCGGCTACACAAAGCAGCCTTCTTCCTCGCTTTATGCCTTAAATAATCTAACCCCTAAGGGGGTTGTTACTTTGGCATTTCCCCAAAGTAACCAAAAGTCTAGGCCCTATATTCCAAAAGCCTCGGGAAACCGCACAGCTTACTAAAATCCCGAAACTCGCTTCGCTCAGACAGTCGGGATTTTTTAACGTAAGCCGCACGGTTTCCCGTCCTGCGGAACGGCTTTTTCCATAATGGGCCGAAAAGCACGGGGGAATCGGTGAAACTAATTCCGAATTAAACCCCGTACCCCTTATGGACCATTACGGAAGCGGCCGGGCCCGCAGGGATGTAAAAAGACCTTGCTTGCGATAAGAAAGTCCGACTGTCTGAGCGCAGCGAGTTTCGGACTTTCCGCAAGCGAGGTCTTTTTTCAAGGCCGCTGCAGTACAGGTCCTTGATTTTTTGGTCCTTTTTTATCAAGAAAAAAGGACAGGCAGGTCATTCCCACGCATTTGCAATCGCTGCAAACTCATCTAGCGATAGCGTTTCTCCGCGGCGCGTTCCGTCGATGCCGGCGGTATCGAGGATCGCCTGTACCTGGTCAGCCGGGAGGCCGGCCCCTTTTAAATTATTAGTCAGCGTTTTGCGCCGTTGGGCGAAGGCTGCTTTAACAACTCTGAAAAATTTCTTTTCATCATTAATATCGACCGGCGGTTTATCACGCAAGATACATCTAATAACGGCCGATTCTACCGCAGGCGCCGGGATGAAGGACTTTGGCGGGACGATAAACATAATTTCCGGTTCGGTATAATACTGAACAGCTACTGACAGTGCGCCGTAATCTTTACCGCCAGGCCGGGCCACCATCCGTTCGGCAACCTCCTTTTGCACCATTGTTACTAGCCGTTCAATCGGCAGGCGCTGTTCCAACAGCCCCATAATTATTGGCGTGGTAATATAATATGGAAGATTAGCTACAACCTTGTACCTTTCTGCCAATATTTCCCGGGAAATGTCAATCTTTAATATATCGCCGTGGACTATCCGGACATTATTATAACCGGATAATGTTTTACCCAAAATATCAATTAGCCGAGCATCAAGCTCTACAGCTACAACCTGGCAGCCGCTTTCAGCTAACCCTTGCGTCAGCGTACCAATACCAGGACCAATTTCCAGAACAGTCTCTTCAGGTTTAATATCAGCTGCGCTGACTATTTTATCGACAATATTCTCGTCGATTAAGAAATTTTGTCCAAGCTTCTTGCTCATATGTAAGCCAAATGTTTTAAGAATATGAAGAGTTACGTCTCTTTTAGCTATTCTAGGCTGCATTTATTTGCCGGCCTCCTACATTTTAATAATCAGTTATAGCCAGTAATTTATTACATTTAACCTATTTACTTTTCAGCCATCTTGTCTACAGCGGTTTCAAACTCTTGCCGAGTCACACCGTAATTGTTTAGTCGCTGTAAGAACCCTTTAGCATTAGCATAACCAATGCCAAGCTCAGCTCCTAGCATGGCCCGATGTCTGGCCGCATCAGGCAAACCTGTCAGCCCGGCATTGATAATGTCAGCCCAGCTAAATTCCTGCGATGGTTTCCACTCCAGATATCTGACTTTATTCAAGGCTGCTCTTATTGCGTCTGGTGATGCCTGCTCTATACCAATGTCATTATTGGCGCTGGCTGCATCGCGAGGCACGAAGGCATGTTTCGCCTCAGGGAATCGTTCCGTTAAGTATTTACGGATTCTTTCACCGGCGCTATCTGGGTCAGTAAGTATTATTATTCCACGTTTATGATAAGCATGCTTTATCTGGTCAAGCGTATGTGACGATAAAGTAAAGCCGCCCGTTATAATACAGTCAGCATCAACCGCCCGCCGTACGGCTTGTACATCCTGTTTTCCTTCTACCACAATAACTTCTTTAATCATTTATCCCGCTGTCACCTCCGCTCAATATATTATACCAGATTACGGCAAACTCCAACCAAATCTGCACTTCTATGGTAATATATTATTTATATATACTTTTGGATAAGTGCAAAAGCTGAACACTACGGCTTTAGAGCGGGTCTACCTTTATCGCTCTAAGCAGCATTTGTTCACCATTGCCTTAAATAATCTAACCCCAAAGGGGGATGTTACTTTTTGGCATTGCCCCAAAAAGTAACCAAAAAGGTCTAGGCCCGTTCGCACCCCTACCGACCCTTAAGGCAACGGACGTTCCCGAAGGGATGGAAATAGGCCGATGCCTTACAGGTCTTGATTTTTTGGGTACTTTTGTATCAAGACAAAAGTACCGGCTGGACTACCAGCCATTCATCTTCGCTTTATACCTTAAATTAATCTAACCCCTAAGGGGGTTGTTACTTTGGCATTGCCCCAAAGTAACCAAAGGTCTAGGCCTATCTTCCAAAAGCCTCGGGAAACCATACAGCTTACTAAAATCCCGAAACTCGCTAAAGCTCAGACAGTCGGGATTTTTTAACGTAAGCTGCACGGTTTCCCGTCCTTCGGAACGGCTTCTTCTAGAACGGGCCGGTAGGTACGGGGGAGCTGGTGAAAATTCGCTCCTCAAACCCGTACCCTTTACGGACCATTACGGAAGCGGCCGATCCCGCAGGAGGGAAACAGACCTTGCTTGCGATAAGAAAGTTCGACTGTCTGAGCGCAGCGAGTTTCGAACTTTCCGCAAGTAAGGTCTATTTCCCAGGCCGCTGCAGTACAGGTCCTTGATTTTTTGGTCCTTTTTTATCAAGAAAAAAGGACGGCTACGGTAAACTCTAGTATTAAAAGAACTCACTAGATATGATGTCGACCACGCGCGAAGGGTGGAATCATGTCCGAAACATTTCATTTATAGAGGAGAAATAATTTGAGTAAATTAACAGCAAATCTCTTAGTTCTTCTTGGGTCGGCCTCTTATGGCATGTTGTCTACCGTTACAAAGTTAGCATATCAGCAGGGCTTCTCAACCGCCCAGGTTGTCGGCAGTCAGATGTTTTTCGGCTGCCTGGGGTTTTGGCTTAGTTCTCGCGTTTATTGGCGGCAGACTTTTAGCCTGTCGTTAAAAAATATAGGGTCCTTAATGCTCACCGGAGCGATGAGCGGCTTGACTGGGGTCTTTTATTACCTCTCACTCAAAACCTTGCCCGCGTCGTACGCCGTTATTCTATTATTTCAATTTACTTGGATGGGCATCGCTCTGGATTATATAATTCATAAACGCAAACCAACGCTTGTTCAGCAAGTCGCTGCAGCTATTATTATGGCCGGAACCCTGCCCGCAGTAGGCTATAGCAGTAACACTGTCACAACTGCGCTGACTGCGCAGGGCGTATTTTTAGGCTTGCTTTCAGCCTTAAGCTACACGTTGTTCATATATTTAAGCGGCAGCGCTGTAAAACACGCTCCAACCATCGTTCGGAATAATTGGATGGTCGCAGGTGCAGCAACCACAGCCTTTATTGTCTTCCCACCATTATTTCTCGTTGATGGTTCACTCGCCGCCGGCCTGTGGAAATATGGTGGCTTCCTCGGACTGTTCGGCATCCTTTTGCCCTTCTATCTTTTTGCCAAAGGCGTTCCTCATATCGGTACCAGCCGGGCCGCCTTCTTAGGCGCGGTCGAATTGCCGGTCGTCATTATTTTTTCGGTTTTGTTGCTTAACGAACCCATGACTGCCATTCAGCTGACCGGTATCGGAGTTATCCTGGCCGGAATATTCTTATCAGTATCAAATAAATGATTGGAGGCGCGATTTCTTCGCGCCTCCGCTTTTGTGTTTCAAATATTTTTATGAACGTTGCGTTTTTGGCTCCAAAGCCTATTCAAGAATATAGACTTTAACATTACGGCGGCCGAATTGCCAGCACTCACTCGAACTCTCCATGCACAGGTCGATTTTGTTGCCGATAATGGCTCCGCCGGTATCAGCAGCTAGAGCCAGGCCATACCCTGGAATATAAACCTTGGTACCCAGTGGAATGACATCGGGGTCAACAGCCACAATACCACGGCGAGCCGGTATGCCGGTTGCCGTCAGGCCTTCAGGTGACCCGTCAGTAGGCAGATAAGCAGTCGCTTCCATCCAAGACACGCTTCTAAACCGCTGCATACCGCGTGATGTATTAATAACATCGCGCGTGCCGGCAGCGACAACTTGCGGTTTAGGCTGAACGGTAACAGTTTCGGCTATTACCTCTTCGGCTACCAGCTTGTTATCGGCATAATGCAGTTTAACCGACACGGTTTTAGCACCCTTCTGCCCCTCTTCAAGCACTTCTTCGAGACCCTTTTCCATATTCGGATTAGGTTTACGAATAACCGTAAACGGTACTTCCTGCTGTCGTTCCTCTACCCTCTCGGTCATGATGACCGCTTTGATATGTAGACCAGCCTGGATTTTGGTCTCGGCCCCTGGCTCAAGCTTAATGTTTGGCTTCAAAATTCCCAAACTGGCGGCCAGTTCACCTACTGTTGGTTTGCCTGTTACAATTGTCTCTTCCTTGCCTTGATATGTAACCTTTACCGGGACGGCACGAAACACCTCAATCGTTGTCCCATTCTGCAGCCTTGCTGTCGATAAACGATATTCATCTTTATCCGCCAAGACTACGCCAGCCTGCTCAAGAACAGCGCCTGGCCGAAATTTCATTGTATTGACTGTTATATGTGATCCATCTACTACTATGTTTACTTCTTTATGTGCCCAAGCAAAACCAGTGACTAGAATAACGGTGATAATTAAGGCAGCAATAAGTAATATTTTTCGTCTGCCCTGCACCGTTTGCGGTGAGAAAATGGTCATGACAACCCTCCCTTCGAAACACGATTATATATATTACCACTATAGTTGGAATTTGTCAAATATCATATATAATCGGATGATAATCAAAGTTTACCCATATTTACCTTTTTTATGCATTTGTTTAAGAAATGGGAATTAGAAAGAGGGAGAATACCTTTTAAAATATTCTCCCTCTTTCCAACTTATTCCTCTTTTAGGTTATTCGCCACAAGTTACGTGAATATCCACAAGCCTAATTTCAAGCTAGTCTATCCCAAACAGCCTTTTCGCATTATCCGTCGTGGCCTCTGCCAGCGCGGTAAATTCCATATTTCTAAGCTTAGCAATATACTCTGCAACGTATTTAACATGAGCAGGTTCGTTACGGCGGCCGCGTTTTGGCTCCGGCGTCAGATACGGGCAATCGGTCTCTAAGAGCAGCCGCTCCAGCGGAACAGCTGCCGCGATAGCGGGAAGCTTTGCAGCATTCTTAAAGGTAACTGAGCCGCCGAAAGCTGCATAAAAACCCATTGCCACAACTTCCCGCATCATTTCCATACTGCCTGAGAAGCAATGAAAAACGCCAGTCAGTCCTTTTGCTTCTTTTTTGATTATCTGCAAGACATCGCCGTGGGCATCGCGGTCATGAATAATTATCGGCATACCGGTCTGCCGAGCAACATCAATCTGGGCAATCAATGCTTGATGCTGAACTTCCTTGGGGGAGTGGTTGTAGTAATAATCCAAACCGATTTCGCCAATTGCCACAACCTTAGGATGCTTCGTCCATTCTGCCAGCTGATCGTAGTCCCCAGGCTTTATATCTTTAACGTCATGTGGATGAACCCCAACTGCGGCATAGATACTGTCATACTGCTCAGCCAGCCTGATTGAGGCGGCCGACGACTCCATACAAGCCCCGGCATTAATAATTCCTGTGACACCATTCTCCCGGGCTCGTTTGATTACTTCTTCCAGGTCATCATTAAACCGGACATTATCTAGGTGAGCGTGCGAATCGAACAGCATCTTACTTCACCTTGCTACCAGCTGGCATATCAGGTACCGACACCACTTTGAGCTTGTCATCGCAGGAGGCAGCAAGAACCATGCCGCGCGAAACGATACCGCGAATTTTGGCCGGCTTTAGATTGATAATCATGACAACATTCTGTCCGACAAGTTCTTCGGGCGCATAATGCTTTGCAATTCCCGAAACAATTGTCCGCTGTTCGGTACCAAGGTCAACGGTAAGCATCAATAGTTTATCGGCGCCCTTTACCTTTTCGGCCGCTACTACTTTAACGACCCGTAAATCCATTTTGGCAAACTCATCAATGGTGATTTCTGGCATACCTTGATCGACCGGCTGTTCAGCCTTAACTTCAGCTTTAGGCTGCGGTGCGGCAGCAGCTGTTTTCGGCGTCTCTTCAGCAGGTTTATCTTCAATCCGCGGAAAAATCGGCTCCGCCTTATTGACTTTAGTGCCTGCCGGCAGACGGCCCCAGCCTTGAGCATCTTTGAGCGCGGCTTGATCAAAACCTGTTAAACCAAGCTGATCCCAAATCTTAGGCGCCGTAACAGGCATAAACGGCGAAATAAGGACAGCAACAATGCGAAGCGTTTCAGCAAGGTTGTAAAGCACTGTGTTTAGGCGGTCCTTCTTGGCCGGATCTTTGGCCAAAGCCCAGGGAGCCGTCTCGTCGATATATTTATTAGTGCGGCTGACAAGCGTCCAAACCTGTTTGATAGCGCCGTTAATATCCATGCTTTCCATCATTTTTTCGTACATGGCGCCAGTTTCGCGAGCCAATTTGACAAGCTCCTGATCAATTGAATCACATTCGCCCGGCTGTTCAATAACGCCGTTATTAAACCGGCCGACCATATTAAGGGTACGGTGTAGCAGGTTGCCCAAATCGTTGGCAAGATCAGCATTTATTCGGTTAATCAAGGCTTCGCGCGAGAAGTTACCGTCCATGCCAAGCGTAATCTCACGCAGCAGATAATATCTTATCGCATCTGCGCCGAATTCCTCGATTAGACCGAGCGGGTCGATAACATTACCCTTAGATTTAGACATCTTATCGCCTTCTACAACCAGCCAGCCATGACCGTATACCTGCTTAGGCAGTGGCAGGTCAAGAGCCATCAGAATTACCGGCCAGATGATGGAATGAAAGCGGACAATTTCTTTACCGACTAAATGTACATCGGCCGGCCAGAACTTTGCAAATTTCTCACGGTCGTCTAGGTAGCCGGCGGCTGTTATATAATTGACCAGCGCATCAAACCATACGTAAACTACATGTTTGGTATCAAAGGGCACGGGAATGCCCCAATCAAAAGTAGTCCGGGAAACACAAAGATCTTCAAGGCCATTTTTTATAAAGTTAATCATTTCGTTACGCCGGGAAACAGGTTGGATAAAGTCAGGGGTTTCTTCAATATATTTAAGCAGTCGGTCCTGATATTTCGACATCCTAAAGAAATAGCTTTCTTCTTTAACAAGCTCAACAGCCCGTCCGCAGTCAGGACATTTGCCGTCGGTTAATTGACGCTCCAGCCAGAAGGTCTCACAAGGGGTGCAATACCACCCCTCATATTCCGATTTGTAAATGTCGCCTTGGTCATAGATTTTTTGAAAAATAGCCTGAACAACATGATGGTGCCGCTGTTCGGTTGTCCGGATAAAGTCATTATTGGAAATGTTAAGTTTAGCCCATAGGTTCTGAAATGAGGCGACAATTTTGTCAACATACTCAATTGGTGTAACATTGTTTTCCTGGGCTTTGCGCTGAATTTTCTGACCATGCTCGTCCGAGCCGGTCAAAAAGAAGACATCATAGCCGGCCAATCGCTTGTAGCGCGCTACTGTATCAGCAATTGTTGTACAATAGGCATGACCAATATGCAGCCGATCACTGGGGTAATAAATAGGGGTAGTGATGTAAAATGATTTTTTACTCATTATTAAACCTGCCTTTCAATTTGGAAAGCGGTAATATACTTCCGCTTTTTTAATTCAAAATTGACTTAATTAATCCATAACAGCAATTAGGAAGAAAAGAACAATGTTATTCTCAACTCTGTAAACTTTCGCCGTTTTTCACACTCTTTTTTTGTCGACTAGTATCATTTCACATTCGACATATTTCGTGTGTATGCGACAAAAACATCTGTATCCTACTAGAATATATCCCCTAATTTGGAAATTTCCATGTCATATGGAAGAAAAAGGTTGACAACCTTTGTAACCTTTGGTAGTATTTAGTTAGACAGTTTTGTCGAATATTGTTGATTTGAGAGGAGATATATATTTATGAAATCGACTGGTATTGTAAGAAAAGTGGACGAGCTTGGCCGGGTGGTAATCCCTATCGAATTGCGCCGCACACTTGCCATCGAAGAAAAGGACGCTTTAGAAATCTATGTAGACAACGACCGCATTATTCTCCGAAAATACGAGCCGGCTTGCGCTTGCGTATTCTGTGGTAATGCTGACGAAGTAACTAACTTCAAAGGCAAAAACATTTGCCATCAATGCATGGAATCAATGGTTCAAACAGCTATCTAAATCTTTATTGATTAGTATTTTCATATTTAATAATCGCCTGATATACTTCCCTTTTTGGTATGCCCCTTTTGAGCGCCACCGTCCGGATGGCGTCTTTTTTATTTTGTCCTCTTGCTATCGAGTTCAGCACTTCCTCAAGCGGGGACAGTTGGTCTTGCTCTGCCGCCATTTCCAGCACTTTTTCTTCACCAGCTCCAGCAACAACCAGCGTAAATTCGCCGCGCGGCTGGTTTTCAGCAAAATGCTGCTGCAAACTCATCAATGACCCGCGAACGAATTCCTCAAATTTTTTAGTAAGTTCACGCGCGGCGGCTGCTTGGCGATCACCTAGCCCAGCAGCAAGTTCAGCTAGCGTAGTCTTCAGGCGGTGGGGTGATTCATAAAAAATTAAGGTGTACGGATTATCAGCTAGCTTGCTGATTAACTCCCGGCGCTTTTTGGTCGTCTTTGGCAAAAAACCCACAAAGGTGAACAGCCGTGTATCAAGCCCTGAACAGACCAGTCCTGCTAGGGCGGCGTTGGCGCCAGGCACCGGCGTTACCTTTATCCCGGCTTCGAGCGCTAAATTAACTAAATCGCTCCCCGGGTCGGATATCCCTGGCATGCCGGCATCACTGACGATGGCAACATTCTGGCCGCTTAGCAATTTATCGATAAGTTCCGGCCCGCGTTCGGCCTTATTATGTTCATGATAGCTAATTAGTGGCGTTTTGATTTCAAAATGATTGAGCAGTTTTATAGTATGCCTGGTATCTTCAGCGCCGATAAGATCTACTTGTTTAAGAATATTGATTGCCCGAAAGGTCATATCTTCGAGATTACCAATCGGCGTTGCGCATAGATATAAAGTGCCGGTTTTTTCGTCCAACCAATCACTTCCTTTGCTGGGGATAGTAGGCGATAATATCCGGGGTATAATTCCCATTTTGGTCATAGATTATAAGCGGAGCCAGAACATCAAGACCGGGTCTGCCGCCGCGGATGCCTTCCACTAGCATAAGATTCGGCTTCTTATCCACTGCCGGATAAACTAGCCTGAGCCGCTTAGGCTCAAGCCCGGCTTGGCTCATGGCTGAAAGTATCTCAACCATGCGTTCGGGAATATGTATCATAGCAAATCGGCCCCGGTATTTAACCAGATACCGGGCGGCCTCCACTACATCTGCAAGAGTGGCAGTCACTTCATGCCGCGCAGCAGCAATTGTGTCTTTAGGATTAATTAACCCCTGGCCTACCGGCCAATACGGCGGATTGGCTACAACAACGTCCCACTGACCCGGCGGCAGAATACCTTTCAGCTGACGAAAATCGGCATTTATTACCTGCATGCGGCCTTCAAGCCTGTTCAGCTTTACACTGCGCTGCGCCGAATCGGCCATTCGGGGGTTAATCTCAAGCCCGGTTACTTTGCCTGCCCCGAGCGCCGTTAGCAGAATGCCGATAACACCGGTGCCTGTCCCTAAATCGACTACACTTGCCCCATGACGAATATTGGCGAAATGGGCCAATAGGACAGCATCGAGCGAGAACCGAAATTCCCGCTCATGCTGAATAAGCTTTAAGTCATTTATGATTAGGTCATCAATTCGTTCACCAGGATTAAGCAGCTTGTTATTCATCGCCTTCTTTTTCCACTACCTCTTCCCAGGGAACAACAACATTTTTGCCTTGTTCAAGCTGAATAACAGCAGTTTTCTTGTTGTTATTTATTGAGACAACCTTACCTTCGCCTTCCACGGTTATAACTGACCGGCCTACTGTAGGCGGTAAGATTTTCTTACAAGTCTGTGTATAGCAATCGCTTTCGTATTTCAGACAACACATCAGCCTGCCGCAAATACCGGAAATCTTGGTAGGATTCAGCGATAAATTCTGATCCTTAGCCATTCGGATCGACACCGGTTCAAAGTCACCTAAAAAAGTTGAACAGCAAAGCGATCGACCGCAGCAGCCTATCCCACCCATCATCTTGGCCTCATCGCGCACACCAATTTGCCTTAATTCAATACGGGTACGAAAAACAGCTGCTAGGTCCTTAACAAGCTCACGAAAGTCAATCCGACCTTCGGCCGTGAAGTAAAAAATGATCTTATTAACATCAAAAGTATACTCAACGTCGACTAAATTCATCGGCAGATTATGAGTTTTGATTTTCTGCTCACAAATAGCAAATGCCTCTTTTTCTTTGGCTTGGTTATCCTTGACCTTTTCTTGGTCCTGGTGGGTAGCTTTACGAATAACCGTCTTTAATGGAGCTACAATCTCACTTTCAGGAACATCGCGCGGTCCGATTACAACCTCGCCGAATTCCAGTCCCCGTGCGGTTTCTACAATTACAAAATCCCCGGCCGTTATCTTAACTTGGCCCGGGTCAAAGTAATATACCTTTCCCGCCTTTTTGAAACGTACACCAACAACTGTCTGCACGTTATTCCTCCCCTGCTGCGTCACGCAGCTTTATTAACAACGCCTCACTGGTCAGGCGGATATTAGCATTGGCCGCAAGTGCCTTTCTGGCAGTTTCCACCGCTTCAAGAGCGACCAATAGGTTTTGTTCACTCCAGTTGCGAGCGGCAGTTGCCAGTCGCCCGGCAATATCAACATTAAACTCCAATTTGTTATCTTGCAAGGCTAAATATATCAAAATATCCCGTAGGACTAGCGTCATATATTTATATAAAACCAAAGCCTGTTGGCGGTCTAACTTGTCAAAAAGCGCGGCAGTATCCCAAACGTCCTTCAGCGACCAGTTAGGCAGCGCCATAACTATTTCAGCCGCCTGGTCACGGGCAGCGAGGCCGCCTTCACTTGCCAGACTAAGAGCCGCCCCCATCCGGCCGCCGCTTATCCGGGCCGCCGCATCTGCTTGCTCGCTGCTGATTCCCCGGCCAACCAAAGCTCGGCTCAAAACATCATTCGGTAACGCATGAAAGGTCAAAACCCGACAACGTGAAATTATTGTATCTAAAAGCTGCTGGCGCGCACTCGTCAGCAGGATAAATACCGTATTGCCAACCGGTTCTTCCAAAGTTTTAAGCAGGCTGTTAGCGGCCTGCGTTGTCATGGTTTCAGCAGCATCAATAATTCCAACCCGCCGCTGGCCATAGTAAGGGGCCAACGCTATTTCCCGCTGCAATTCCCGAACCTGGTCAATTTTGATCGACGCTCCGTCGGGAGACACAGCCACCAAGTCAGGGTGACTCATATTCTGCGCCCGACGACAGGACGGACAGTCTCCACAAGGCTTTAAGCCACCGCCAGTGCATAATAGACCGGCCGCGAATACATTTGCAACAGCCGCCTTTCCCACACCTTCCGGCCCGGCAAATAGCATTGCATGCGGTACTCTGCCATTTTCCAGCATAGCTTTTAAAGCATTAATATTATCGTCATGACCGACGATTTCATTCCACTGCATTTAACACCTCGCCGTGCTTACATATATAAATCTACAAGCATTCCGCGAATGGCGTCTTGTTTTGCCATAATCTCAAGCTGACGTTCCTGGCCTTGGCGGACATCTTCAGTCAAACCGGCCAGTTTTTCATCGATCTGCCTGATAATAGTATACATTTTCTGCCGGCCATGCCTGTCCCAGCCGGCATTAGAATGCAAGCTGTACATTCTCCCTACCGCCTCACCAACAAAACGCCGCACAAGCTCGCGGTATGTCTTAAGCTCAGAATACGTCGGTACTTGACCTAATCGCTTACCTTGCTTTGTTATCTGATCCAGCAAGGAATTAAGCCGTTCTTTAGATTGACCATCCTCAGCCTGACGCAAATCAGCCGCAAAAAAGCCAACATTTTTTTCAACCCTGCCGCTAACCTCATGTTCAATGATCGGCTGCGGACTGGCGGCTCCCAAATTGTTAATCTTCACTCAGGTTCTACCCTTTCAAAGTTAAAATACTATATAAAAGAATTATAATTCTTTTATATGAAATAATCAAATTTTGGCCTGGCACCAACATATAAATGCATCATTAAAAGGCACTAGCGAACTCTAATATGATTATTGGCAGTGGTATTTTAGCCATGAACTGGTGGAATCAAGGCGTCTCGACAGTCAGCCCGGGCCGCGCGGCTATCTTTACTAATATAATTCCCTTAGCCGCCATGGCCTTACCAGTCGTATTGCTGCACGAGCATATCGGCTGGCGGGAAATCGTCGGTGGCCTATGGATAATCTTTGGTGTATACCTTACAACCCGCACGACACCGCAAGTTCAAGCGGCGTAGAAATGGTAAAGACAGTGACTCATTAATATTAAATGAGGCACTGTCTTTTTTACTAGCAAGATCATTTAATCCAATCTCTTAGATCTAATTACTGATTTCATTAAGTATATCGGTTTTGATTTTACCAATACACTCATCAAGTTCATTATTATAATAGCATTTTATAATATTGCATTCGGCTAGCTTAGCAGAGCTAAAGTCGCTGCTGTCAGCTAAAAACCGGCGGCACATTTCATTGTAATTAGGCTGCGGCTGTTTCTTCTCCCTATTTAAAGCCCGCTCAAGCCTGACTGCATCCTCTACCTCAATATAGATCGGCACTATACTGTTCGAGCCAAAATAGGCCTGTAAACTTTTATATGCCGGCAACGTACCAATCAGGAGATAGTTATCCTTAGAGAGATCAACCTGTCCGTCATTGACAGTAGCATAATACCATTTACCTTTGACAGTGTCGTATTCCCGCTGTTCAATAATTTTACCTGCCTGGCAAAAGTCTTCCAGTGCGGCCTGATCAATAAAGCAGTAGTCGACACCATCAACTTCGTTAGCCCGCTGCGGCCGAGTAGTATATGGAACAATGGGTTTCAAATTTAAGTCCTTATCCTCTTTAAGCGCCTTAAAAATAGTATCTTTTCCCGAACTGCTCTTGCCCATCAAACAGAATATTTTACCCATTCTATCCCCCACACTCAATCGACAACCTTGATGGTTTTCAGCATATAGTCTTCGGGGCCTGATATGTGAAGACCGGCTCGCTGCAGACTCCGGCAATAGTCAATAATCTCTTGGCTTATCCGCTCACCAGGACATAAGAGCGGTATACCAGGAGGATAAAAAGTTACGATTTCAGCGCAAATTAGGCCGGCGGATTTATCAAAAGCTGCCTTACAGGTGTTGCCGAACAAGGCATCGCGCGGTGATATAACACCTTCGGGCGCTGCCGGATAGGGAATATTTTTACAAGCGTCCAGTTCAGAAAAATCACAATCCCGGGCATAGTTAGCGGCCATATCTCGCAGAGCATTAACTAAAACGCGAGCCTCTTGTTCAGAATCTCCCAGTGTTATTAAAAACAAAATGTTATACATATCAGACAGTTCGACTTGTACTTTATATTTATGACGCAGAATCCGTTCCGCTTCAGCGCCGCGCATACCTAAACCTTTTACAGTAACAGTTACCTTGGTTGCGTCAAAACTATAAAAACCGGGATTGCCGATTTTATCCTCACCAAACGAATATAACCCGGGGATTTTATTAATTTCGTTTCGTACCCAGCTAGCTAATTTCACTGCTTTTTCGATGAGGGCACTTCCCTCCGTTGCCATCTGCATTCTGGCAATATCAAGCGAAGCCATTAGGATATAATTGGGGCTAGTTGATTGAACTAGCTGCAGCATAGCTTTTAGCCGAGGCACATTTATCCGGTCTTCCCGGCAATGTACCATCGAACATTGCGTCATAGCGCCAATAATTTTATGAGTGCTCTGGGCACAAATATCTGCGCCGGCGTCAAGCGCCGAAATAGGCAGTGCATCGCAAAACTTTAAATGCGGCCCATGAGCTTCATCGACAATTACGGGCATATCGTGAGCATGAACCAAATCGACAATTTTTTTCAAGTCAGTCGCAACCCCGTAATAGGTTGGATTAATTATCAAAACACCTTTAGCATCAGGATGCTGTTTAAGTGCTGCTTCGACTGTCTCAGCACGGACCCCCATTGCCAGGCCAAGTTCATGGTCAACTTCGGGCTGGATAAAGACAGGTGTCGCGCCGCTTAAAATAATTCCGCCAATAATTGAGCGGTGGGCGTTGCGCGGCACAATGAGTTTGTCCCCCGGACCGGCAATCGTAAGAATCATTGCGTAAATACCGCCTGTTGTACCATTAAGAACAAAAAAACTATGATCGGCATCATAAAGCTCAGCAGCCAAATCCTGCGCTGCCTTAATACAGCCATGCGGCTCGTGGAAATCGTCCAATTCTTCCATTAGCGCCAAGTCAAGCGCCAAAGTATCCCGACCGATAATCTTCTCAAGACTGGCATGCATACCCTTGCCTTGTTTATGACCGGGCGTATGAAATGGTACTACGCCGTCATTCACATAATTTAGCATCGCCGCTAACAGCGGGGTTTCAAGCTGCTTAGTCCACTGCACCGTTCGCGCCTCCTTAGCTAAGATACTCTCACGTCATCTCTATCTACCTGCCTATTATACCCTACTTTGTGAATAACTTCATAATAATTTTCAATTTATGCTAAGCCTTATCAGATCTCCGGCTGTTGTACCCGTTCGAGCCGCAGTGCCAGCTGGAAGTTCGATGACATACACACTACCTGAACAGGCAGCCATCCGGCCAGGCCTGATATCGCCGGCAGCCTTTAAAACGCAATTATTTTTATCAACAAATAGAACATCTATACTATAGGCCATCCCGAAGGTGTGAATACTGCTACAGGGCTTAATAATCAAACCAGCACCCTGCTCAAGCCTTTTAGTCCCAAGCAGCCCGCGCAAGCGGCTGAAAAAGGTATTGGCCAGCGCAGCATTATCAGCCAACAATATATTCTTAGTAATATTTTTGACTTCCATTTATACAGCCCTCCTGTGCCGGTTGCCTTCAGGCGGCGTAATCGCTACCCTAATTATACCTGTAATATATTGAAATAATCATCAGCTTAAAGTCCGCTTTTACTGGGTCCGTAATCCTCAGCAGACTAGGAAACTATGAATACACTGCAAAAACCAACATATAATATGAAATATATTTCCCTAACTCTAAAAAAGTGGAGGTGATTTGGCTGTATACTCAAAAAGTGATTGATCACTTTCTCACCCCTCAAAATATCGGCAATATGGCAGATGCCGACAGCATCGGAATCGCCGGCGATCCAAGCTGCGGCGACCATCTAAAAATTTTTATCAAAGTTAATCACGGAATAATACAAGATATAAGTTTTCTTGTTTACGGGTGCACGGCTTCGGTTGCCACAAGCAGTATGACGACTGTCTTGGCCAAGGGAAAGAGCCTCGATGAGGCAAGGAAAATTACACAGCAGGATATTATTGATGCGTTAGATGGTTTGCCGGAGCAAAAGCAACATTGCTCAAATTTAGGTGTATCTGCCCTGCGGTCGGCCATCCTCAATTATCAGCTGCAGCAGACTTGGATTTAAACTATTTTCAAAAACATTTATAAAATTATAAGTACATTCTTGACATTTAAAATAGAAAGCAATAAGATTTAATTGAAATATATTTCATAAAGGAGTGTCCTATGGTTCGACCACAAAAAGAACGCCAAGTGGAACAATTGCCGACAGTTACAAGTTATAAGCCATCAGGAGTTCCGCTCAAGAGCATAGAAGAAATCGTCCTGAATATCGAAGAAATGGAAGCAATACGCTTATCAGATGTTGAACAGCTTGATCAAGCTAGCGCCGCCAAGCGAATGGGAGTTTCAGCTCCAACGTTTAACCGGATAGTCAACGCCGCCCATAAAAAAATTGCCACAGCACTCTGGCAAGGCTGGGCTTTGCGAATTGAAGGCGGGAATTTTCGCGTAGTTCACCGGTGTAAGCAGGGCCTGCGTTACTTTGTTTGTCATGAATGCCAGCATAATTGGTCCCTTCCGTATGGAACCGGACAAAGCGCAAAAGACCTTGACTGTCCTATATGCCAGTCATCTAATATCAGCCGCGACCATACAAGGAGCTAATTTTTTTAACTTAGTTATGAAATATGTTTCTAAAAGAAATCGAGAGTGATTACACAATGTTAGGTTATTCCTTTAACTGGAGGAGCGACAGAATGCGCTGCGCATCATGTAAGGAGATAAAAGCTTTTGTATCAGCCTTGGTTGCAAAAGACAGGTTACTGGCTCACAACCCACTTGTAGCAATATATTCCGGCTATTGGAGAAATAAGCGCCTAGGTTTAAAGGATGACACTTGAAAGGAGGTTATAAATGAGAATAGCGATTACTTCCCACGGTCAAGATAAGTCTTCGTTAATCGACCCTCGTTTTGGGCGAGCCGAGTATCTTATAATTCATGATACTCAGACCGGCAGTTGGGAAGCCCATATCAGCCAAAATTTAGTCGAATCCAACGGAACAGGAATCCATGCGGCTCGAAATATTTTGGAGCTTGGGGCCGAAATGCTTATAACCGGTCATGTCGGCCCAAAAGCTTTTAGGATTTTAAATGCCAACGGGCTTAAGGTATATTCGGTCGGGGATACTGGCGACAAATTAACGGCTGATAAAATCCCGGCATTATTAACCGCTGGGAAGTTAATAAAATTAAATGTCCCAAATGCAATTGATTTTAAAAAGTAATTAAGGAGATGTTACCTAATGTCCTGTGAAACCCAAGACAATGTTACCAAGCAGCAAGACGAGAAGATCAGCAGCTTTCTACAAGACGTAAAGCATAAGTTATTAGTCATGAGCGGCAAAGGCGGAGTCGGCAAAAGCACAATTGCTGCCAATCTGGCCGTAGGTTTGAGTAATGCCGGCTTTAAGGTCGGATTGCTGGATGTAGATATCCATGGCCCAAGTATAGCAGGTATGCTTGGCCTTACCGGACATAAACTTAATTACATTGGAAATACAGCCATTCCTTTCCCTTACGATGAAAATCTAAAGGTCTTGTCCATCCAAGGACTTCTTGATCAACCCGATCAACCGATTATTTGGCGCGGCCCAGTCAAAATAGGCGCCATTCGCCAATTTTTAAGCGATGTCTTCTGGGGAAATCTTGATTACCTTATCATCGACAGCCCTCCGGGTACAGGCGATGAACCGCTTACCATTGCCCAGACTATTCCCGACTGCAAAGCTGTTGTTGTTACAACCCCTCAGGAGATTTCTCTGGCTGATGTGCGTAAATCTTTGAATTTCTGTAAAAAAGTGAATATGGAGGTCCTTGGAATCGTCGAAAATATGAGTGGTTTTGTCTGTCCTTCTTGCGGCAGTGTCCACGAAATCTTTAAAGCCGGCGGCGGTGCTAAAACTGCTCAAGAATGGGGAATCCCATTTCTCGGCCGGCTTCCTATCGATCCCTCGGTTGCGGCAGCGGGAGACTCAGGAATGCCAAACAGCGATTTAAACACCCCCGTGCAAAAAGAGATGCAAATCATTATTAATAACGTTATTAATAAACAAAATAAAAGGGCTGATATGGATATGAAAATAGCTATTCCTTTAGTAAACGGCCAACTATGTGCGCATTTTGGCCACTGCGAGCAATTTGCCATAATAACTGTCGGTCAGGGCAAAGTTACTAGCAAAGAACTTCTTACTCCACCGCCTCACGCACCGGGCGTCATTCCTAATTGGATCGCAGACCAAGGCTGCACTAACCTAATCGTCGGCGGAATGGGTGAACATGCTCAACAAATTCTTGCCTCGCGTGGTGTATCAGTATTATGCGGCGCCCCCTCCTTACCACTCGAGGAGCTTACCAATTTATTTATAAGCGGTAAATTGGTTGGTACCGGCAATGCCTGCGACCATGACCATGGGGATGGCCATCACTGCGGCCATTAACTAGCTAAAGCCTATTTTTTAACAAGGTTATGAAATACATTTCTTTTCTTATTAGGCTCGTTATTGAATCTAGCTAAAAGTTTTAGAGGAGGAGTTAAGATGCCAAGAGGAGATGGAACAGGTCCATTGGGAACCGGGCCACAGGGCCGCAGACGCGGCGGCTGCCAGCAAATGGGGTTTGGCAATGGTCTTGGTTCAGGCTTAGGACGCAGATTGCAAAATGCGTTCGGTATGTTCAATAATACCGCCAATCGGCCCGAATCATTAGAATCTCAAGCCGAAAAACTTGAAGCGCAAGCTGCTCACCTGCGTAATCTGACAAAACAAAATCGAAAAACCGATTAGTAGTTGGAGGCGGCTCTTCGAGCCGCACTCCAGCAAGGAGGTACTTATGCAAATTAGCATTGCAAGCGGCAAAGGAGGTACCGGTAAAACTACGCTGGCTCTCATGCTCGCCGCTGCTCAATCTGATATTACTTTAATCGACTGTGATGTCGAGGAACCAAACTGTCACTTATTTCTGAATCCAAACTGGCAGACGCCAAGTCAAAAAGTCAGCGTTAAAATTCCCCATATTGATCCGCTAGCATGTACTGGATGCGGGGCTTGTTCGTCTGCCTGTTTATTTAATGCACTGGCCGTTTCCGGTAGAACTGCGCTGCTGTTTGATGAATTGTGCCACAGTTGCGGCGCTTGCCAACTCGCCTGCCAGCATAATGCCATAAGCGAAAAAGAAAAAGAGATTGGCGTTATTCAATCCGGTACGGCGGCAATGTATTCAGGTATTCATTTAATATCCGGCACGCTGAATATTGGTACTCCCAGCACAGTACCTATCATAAAAACAATGAAGCAGCAAATAGCTAAACTCTCCGGCGACACATTACTGGATTGTCCGCCAGGAACAGCTTGTTCCATGGTAACAGCCGTTAAGCAAAGCGATTATTGCATACTCGTGACCGAACCGACTCCATTTGGAAAACATGACTTGAAACTTGCTGCCAATATTACCAACCTCCTAAATATTCCGACTGGGATCGTGATTAATAAAAGCGACGAAGGAGACGGCGACCAAGATATCGAAGCATTCTGCAAAGAGCGCCAAATACCGTTACTGGCTAAAATCCCTCACAGTCTGTCGTTTGCCAGACAATACGCATCAGGACAAATTTCTGATGAGTTTAAAGAAATTGCTAGCTTAATTTGGCAGCGAATTAAGGGGTGCTATCAATGAAGGAACTAGTCGTTGTCAGCGGTAAAGGAGGTACAGGCAAAACCAGTATCAGCGCAGCGCTCGCCTTTTTGGCTCCGCAAAAGATACTAGTTGACTGCGACGTAGACGCTGCAAACTTCCATTTGCTATGCGGAGCCGACATTTCGGAAACTCAGGAGTTTAAAGCCGGTTACGAGCCGCATATCGATAAAGCGATTTGTGCACCCTGCGGCAAGTGTACATCCTTATGCCGCTTTGCGGCTATAACGGACGGAGTTTTGACTGATCCTTTTAACTGCGAGGGCTGCGGCGTTTGCGCTTTCGCCTGTCCTCAGCAAGCTATTACCATGCAGGAAAAACAAGCGGGAAACTGGTTCGTATCTGATACCCGCTTAGGCTGTTTAGTCCATGCAGAGCTCGGGTTATCGGTCGAGAACTCCGGGAAATTAGTCAGCAAGGTGCGGCAGGAGGCTAAACAACTTGCAATGGCCCATCATCTTCCGCTTGTTATCACCGACGGGCCGCCCGGAATCGGCTGTCCGGCTATTGCTGCCTTATCAGGAGCCAGTTTGGCGCTGGCAGTCGTGGAACCATCAGCCTCCAGCATTCATGATGTAAAGCGCTTAGCTAATCTAGTTTCACACTTCGGTCTGCCGCTAACGGTATGTATTAACAAAAGCACGCTGCACCCCGAAAATACTCAAGCCATAGTCAGTTGGTGCAAGGAGAAAGCTATTCCTGTAGTCGGACAACTTCCCTATAGTGACGTATTCCGGAATGCTGTTCAATCCGGCAAAACCGTGCTGGAAATGCCGGATAACTTGGAAATCAAAGAAGCCATGCGCAATCTTTGGCGAAACCTTTCCGGCATCTTAGAAGCCCACCGGTAAATAAGTAAGGAGATTGGGAGAACTTTACAATGATACTGAATACTGTCATTGAGACTATGAATCATGCGGAAATGCAGGCTTTACAAAGCCAAAGGCTTCAAAAAACAGTTGAACGCTGTTATAAAAAAGTAAGTTTCTATCAATATCAGATGGATGCTTTAAATGTAAAGCATACCGATATCAAGACTATTAAAGACATCAGCAGGCTGCCGTTTACGACAGCACACGATTTATCGGTTTACTATCCCTTCGGTTTATTAACCATGCCGATAAGCGGCGTGGCCCGATTTGAACAAACCCCTGACTTATGCAAGGCCGTAGGTTTTACCGCCCAGGATCTGGCTTGGCAAAACGAAATGATTGCCCGCAGTTTAATTGCCTGCGATATAACCGCTGCTTCAGTTCTGCTGGAGTTGGCCGATCCCTTTCCCGGCAGTGCCTCCCGGTCATTACGGCAGACGGCCGAAATTCTCGGCATAACCGTTATTGCCGGTCAAGGCACTAATGCCCCAAGCAGTCTGAAGACTATTGAAGACTTCGGTGTAACGACAATCTTTTCATCACCCGATAACCTGTTTGCTTTCGCCGAATTTCTGAAAAAGCAGAATATTGAAATCCAGGACTTACCGGTGAAAAGTCTTCTATGTGAGGCAGCACTCTGCCATGACGAACTTCGCCGCCAGCTTCAGCAAGTATTCAAAATCCCTGTTTATACCCTATACGGCAGGCCGGACGTTGCTTGCCTGGGTATAGCCGGTGATTGCTATCACCAAGATGGCCTGCATATTAACCAAGATCACTTTTATCCGGAAATTATCGACCCTGCTACCGGCGAAGTACTGGAGGATAACCAGCCTGGTGAGCTGGTGCTGACTACCATATCCCGTGAAGCAACGCCGCTGATCCGTTACCGAACCCAAGAATTGGCCGTGTTAACCCGCAAGTCGTGTATATGCGGCCGAACTTCGCCCAGAATTACCTTTGTTTCTATATGACCATTTCGCCACCAATTTCCCACCATTATTATAATAAGAAAGCGAGGGACTCTTATGAAAATTGCTATAACCGCGCTTGGTTATGACCGGTTATCACCTGTCGATCCCCGTTTTGGCCGGGCTGATTATTTTGTCCTTTATGACCAGGAAAGCGATACCTGGGAATCAGTTCCTAATACGCAAAATCTCCAAGCCG
>JAAYSF010000089.1 GCA_012523975.1 Veillonellaceae bacterium | reverse complement strand
ATTACAGATACTAACGACAATGACGGCGTAGCCGAGGTAATAAGTAAATTTATTCTGAATAAAAATATTTAAAATTATATTTCGCAATAAAGGCTAGGAAACCGTAAAAACTACGGCTCCTAGCCTTCTTAGCTATTTGAACCTTTATGAATCTTTCGATAGGTATTCTTTGGCAAACTTGATCCATAATTGGGCTGCATGAGATAAGCAAAAGCCTTTTTTCCAAATAATCGACATTTGGTGAAATATTGCCGGGCGGGACAAAGGAATAGTCGAGAAAGAATTGTGGTCTAGATCTGCACAAGTCTTACTGGGCAAGAAAGCAATGCCTAAATTGGCTGCTACAATCTGGATCATGAGTTCAAGCTGCGAGGTTTCAAAGATTATGTTAGGTTTAAAGCCCATTAGGCGACATTGGTCGACGATGACGTGATGAAGGCTGAATTCGCTGTCATAGATTACAAAGGATTGATTCTGTAATGTTTTAAAATCTATCTCAGGCAGTTTGCTTATTGGGTTATCCGGGTGAGCAACGACCCAGACCGGGTCGTTTGCCAGAGTGAAGGAATCATATTTATCAGCAGCCGGGGAATTGCATATAATACCAATGTCCAGGCTGCCGTCCTGAATGGCAGTTTCAATTTTTTTTGAGCCATGCTCAAATAATAATATCTCAATCTGGGGATAGTTAATCTTAAACCGACCTAATAGTTTTGCGAAGGAGGTTGCTCCCGTAATCGGCGGTAAGCCGATTGAAACCTTTCCTTTGTCTAGTTTGGCTTCGTTTTCAATTTCCGGGATTAAGTTGTCAAATAAATTAACAATCTGTTGCGCGCGCTGAAAAAAGCTTTCCCCCGCCTCGGTAAGTTGTACAGATTTGGAATTACGATTCAAAAGCATAAGACCAACTTCAGCCTCTGTATCAATAATCATTTTGCTGATGGCTGATTGAGAAATATGGAGTATTTGAGCCGCTTTGCTAAAGCTCTTCTGCCGAGCTACCTCGACAAAATATTTAAGATGCCGAATATCCATAGTACGCTCCTTTAAACTTACTATCTAATTTACTCATGGTGCTTATCACAATTATCTATTTTATTTATGATACAAATTTATATACAATAACAGTAAAAGTCAAGGATTAAATAAAATTTAGGAGGAGTAAGAATGAAAGCAGTATTCTTAAACGCAGGCAAATTGGACTTTGATAAAAAGCTAGACTTTTCGCCGTTAAGCAATCTTACTGAATTGACTAATTATGATGATACCAGTAATGATCAGATTGTTGAAAGAGTTCAGGGTAAAGATATTGTTATTACTAAGGAAATGCCTGTCGGCAGAGATGTAATCTCTCAATTTCCGCCTTCTGTTAAGCTGATTTGCGAAGCGGGTACCGGCTATAACAACATTGATATTGTCGCTGCGCGCGAGAAAAATATTGCTGTCTGCAATATCCCCAGTTATAGTACTGAGGCAGTTGCGCATTTGGCAATAACCTTTATATTGAATTTAAGTGCCTCATTACCTCAACAGCAGCATATGCTTGAGAAGAAAGATTTTAGTAACTTCACGGATTATTTAAAAGTTCCGCACATTGAACTTCAGGGTAAGACCCTCGGTGTAATTGGCGCCGGTGCGATAGGTCGCAATACTATAAGAATAGCCCTGGCTTTAGGCATGAATATTCTTATTTACGATAAGTTCCAGAGACCATGGGAAGAGGCAAATGTAAAATATGCTGAACTTGAAGAAGTACTCAGAGAGAGCGATTTTGTAACGCTCCATTGTCCTTTAACTGCCGATACAAAGCATATAATCAACAAAGATAGATTGAAACTGATGAAACCTTCAGCTTATATTATTAATACCTCCAGAGGGCCGCTAATCAAAGAAGCTGACCTGATTGAAGCTTTGAAGAACGGACAAATCGCCGGTGCAGGTCTCGACGTTCAGGAGATTGAGCCGCCTGCATTAGATAACCCTTTATTTGACATGGATAATGTGATAATGACTCCTCACATTGGCTGGCGCCGTTATGAATCCAGGCAAAGGCTTGTAAATCTGATGGGTGATAATATCAAATCGTTTATCGATGGTAAACCTGTAAATGTTGTAAACGAAAAAGTTTAATCTTAAGCCCCCAGTTCAAATTGAAACTGGGGGCTTTTCAGTCTTTCGGTTATCGGGTTCCGGGTTGAAGCCAATGGCGCCATGGGCGGACAAAGCGATTTCGGCAGCAATCTGCGCGGCGTCCACTACGCTGTTTCGCATTCGATGAACGATAATACAGCGTTGGAATTAGTTTTTAAAGATGAACAGGATCTTGACGATAGTCCGACAAAATATAAAACTTATGAGGCAACTGTAAGCTATAGTTTTTAAATCTTCGAGCAAAGACTAATAATCTCAATAGCAAGAATGTTCATTCTAATTGCTTGACACATACAAAGCTCCTTGCTAAAATTGTACTATCTAACAATATATTGGGATGAAGGTTATGGGAGAGACCGCTAAGCGGCGCCGAAGGAGTAAGCTCT
>JAAYSF010000088.1 GCA_012523975.1 Veillonellaceae bacterium | reverse complement strand
GGCATGCGCATCCTGGGCAACCCCCTAGGATCAGATGAGCGAATTATTTCCGGTGAATCGGGCGCAGTAACAACCGGAATTGTCAGTCTGATAATGACTAATCCGAAACTTGCCGGACTGCGGCAGGTTCTAGGCTTGGATAAATCGTCCCATGTGCTGGTCTTTAGCACTGAAGGCGATACTGACCGTCGAAACTATCGCCGCATTGTTTGGGACGGCGCTTATCCAAGTCCGGCTGATTGTTAAACTCAATAGTATACATGGTAAAGGCTCCCCTTATGTCCAGGGGAGCCTTGCGTGTTTTACAGAGTAATTTTTGCGCCTAGTAGTTCAACAAAGGCGCGCAACCATTCAGGATGATTAGGCCATGCTTGGGCGGTTACGAGGTTACCGCTAACGACTACCGGCGCATCCTTCCATTCAGCGCCTGCAATGCGGCACTCGGCGGCACAGGCAGGATAGGAAGTAGTCGTGGTGCCCTTGAGCACGTCCGCGGCCGCCAAAAGCTGTGTACCGTGGCAAACGGCGGCAACCGGTTTGTTGGCAGCAAAGAAGTCTTTTACCAATTGAACGGTTTCGGGGTACATCCGGATATATTCAGGGGCCCGGCCGCCCGGGATAACGAGACCAACATAATCATCGGCTTTGGCATCAGCCGCCGATATATCAACAGGGATTCGGTGTCCGGTTAGCTCAATATAGGTATCGAGACCGGTGAAATCATGAACCACTAACTGCAGGGTATCGCCGGCTTTTTTATTGGGGGCGCATATGTCTACTTCATAACCTAGCATCATAAGAGCTTGCTGCGGTACTTTAACCTCATAATCTTCGCCGCAGTCACCGGTAAGAATTAGAATCTTTTTAGCCATATTATTACCTCCTATATATTGGATATCAATAGTTGATTCTAGCTGTATCGACCAGATTCCTTCTGATTATTCTGAAAATGAGATCAAAGAAAAAAGCCTTTCCAAAAATATTGGAAGGGCTTTGAAAATCGTGGTTTGACTTAAGCTAAAAGTAGCGCAGTGCTAAATAAACATGGGAGATTATTATCGATACTATCATCAGCGGAAAAGCAATTTTAAAGAAATGCCGGAAGGAAATCGGATAGCCGTTTTTCTCGGCAATACCGGCAACAATTACATTGGCTGATGCGCCGATTAAGGTGCCGTTGCCGCCTAAGCAAGCGCCAAGGGCAAGCGACCACCAGATGGCGTCGAGGTTCATACCCGAAATTTGCCCCATTTCCTGAAGCATCGGGATCATTGTTGCCACGAACGGAATATTGTCAATGAACGCCGAGGCAATTGCTGAAAGCCATAGAACCAAATAGCCTGTCTGCTCGACATTGCCGCTGGTAATGGTTAAGCTCCAAGCCGCCAACTCCCGAATAACCCCGGTTGACTTCAAGCCGCCGACCAGAATAAACAAGCCGGCAAAGAAAAAAATTGTCGGCCATTCCACATCCTGTAATACCTCTTCTGGCTCTGCTCTGCTGATAAGCATCAGGAGAATAGCGCCTGTCAGAGCAATAGTCGCTGATTCCAAATTCAGCATACCATGCAGCATAAAGCCGATGATGGTCAGTGACAGCACTGCCAGGCACTTTTTCAGCAGCGCCCAGTCTTTTATGGCTTCTTGCGGATTAAGGTTTATTAGTTTATTGCGGTTCTGCTCGTTTATATTAAGATCATTGCGGTACCAAAACAGCAATAGCGCGATTGTTACGAACATAATGACGATAGCGATAGGTGCAAGGTTGACGATAAATGCGGTGAAATCCAGACCAACAGCACTGCCGATCATAATGTTGGGAG
>JAAYSF010000087.1 GCA_012523975.1 Veillonellaceae bacterium | reverse complement strand
GTGAAGAAACGCCAAAAGAATATTAAGACTGTAGCGCCCTTGCCGGGCGCTTTTTATATGCCAAAATCATTTATAAAAATTATTTCTAGCCAACATGGTTCGACATTATTTCTAAAGGAACAGAAAGCATTCCTGTAATGAACAAAAATGAGCTTTGAAAAAGCGAATACCGCCAGATAGAATTAAGTCAGGTGCGACCGTCAGAAGCGCCGACTTAAAACTAAACGGAGGTATTCAAATGAAGTGTAAACAAAACCAAAGAATTTTGCAAGTATCTGAAACAGTATTGATTATCGGAATTGATGTAGCCAGCGAAATACATTATGCTCGTGCCTTTGACAATCGGGGAATTGAACAAGCCAACGTATTACGTTTTACTAATGATTTAGAAGGTTTCAAAGCGTTTACCAAATGGGCTGATGCAATCCGGCTAAAGGCTGGTAAACAGGACATTATCGTTGGACTGGAACCTACCGGTCATTATTGGTTTAACCTTGCTCAATATAGTAAGGGTCATAGCATGAAGATTGTGTTAGTGAACCCGTTTGCCGTAAAGCGGAGCAAGGAACTGGATGACAATAATCCAAGCAAGAACGACCGGAAGGACCCCAAGACGATAGCCATGCTAGTCAAAGATGGCCGGTACATGGAACCATATATCCCCGAAGGGGTATATGCAGAGCTACGAACAGCAATGAATACACGTTGGCAGATAGTAAAGAACCTAACGAGCATAAAAAATCAAATTAATCGGTGGCTTAGTATCTACTTTCCTGAATTTTTGCGAGTATTTGCCGACTGGGAAGGCGTTGCAGCGCTAATAGCATTAAGGGACTTTCCAACACCAGCGCAAGTCGTTAAAAAAGGTGCCGAAGGAATAGTAGAGCGCTGGAAAGAAGATAAAATTCGCGCAGTCGGCAAAAAACGAGCAGACAGACTCGCAGAAGCGGCCCAAAGCAGCACTGGAATGAGAGATGGACAGCAGGCCGCAGTCATGGAGATTAAACTTCTTTTGGAGGACTATGATAGAAAGAGTAAGCAATATGAACTAGTAATGGAACTGGTAGAAAAACTGGTTGAGCAAATACCAGGCGTTAACGGGTTACTAAAGATTAAAGGACTAGGTATAGTAACGGTAGCGGGTTTCTTGGCTGAAGTCGGAGATATCAGTCGGTTCTCCCATCCGAAGCAGATACAAAAGTTTGCTGGACTGAATCTAAGAGAAAACAGTTCTGGCAAGCATAGAGGCAAAACGGTGATAAGCAAAAGAGGGCGAAAACGACTTCGATCCATACTATTTCGTGCCGTAATGCCGTTAGTATCTAAAAATGATGAATTTCGGGCTATACATGGCTATTATACGACTCGTCAAAATAACCCGCTTAAAAAGATACAATCATTAATATTGTTATGTTGCAAACTGATTCGAGTTATCTATGCGATACTAGCTAAGGGAATTCACTATGAAGCAGAAAAGCTACTTTTTGATATGAAGAAAACAGAACTATTAGCAGCGTAAACAAGACGATTCTACTGTAACGAGAAAAGTACATTGACAAGATGAGCCGGGATAGTTGCTACTTTATACATTAGGGCGTAGACCCCGTCAGAAAGCAAGTCAACATCCACCATGCGGATAGGCAGAACGAGGGAATTTAGGGCTGGCTGATATGCTAAGACCCCGTGAGACATAGGAGGGTGGCCACCGCAGATCTTGTGGATTCTAAATAGGCCGCAATAATCTGCTTTTTGAAACTGATAGCAATCAGTCTGTAGAGGTTATCCCTTTTTTTGTCTTTAACGGTTCCCAAATTCTTCATATCCTATAAAGGCAAGTCATAGAAATGTGAAATTCTATGTAAAGGTGAGAATTAAAGAGATTTCCTAATATTATTGAAGGAGTTAATTGTAGAACGTTACATTAAAACCCATAATTTTCAAATTCTTATGTAAGCTGGGTATGCCGCAAAATCGGTGCAGTGCTAAGGAGGTTTGAGTTGGTGGCAAGTTTGAAACAACGCTTGTCT
>JAAYSF010000086.1 GCA_012523975.1 Veillonellaceae bacterium | reverse complement strand
TAGCATGGAACCAGGAATTGATAGCCTTGCCTTGATAAGTAGCAATCTCGCCGCGGGTCATCTCAACGGCTCGTTTTACATTTTCGGTGATTGCTTTATCATTATAAGCCTGAAATTCTTTAATATCGGTCGATGCTTGCGTGCCGCGTTCAGGAACACCGCCTTTTTCCTCAATTGCCTGAATGGTAAAAGTCCGGGCAATTATGGCCTGAGCCGCTAACGCTTCAACCGGCCAATCGGGTTTCATCTCGCCGGCTACAACCCCGGCAATATAATCTTCCATCTTCATAGTTTTCTTCTGACCGGTTTCATGCATATAAACAGTAATTTCGGGTTCTTTTCCTTGGGCAGTCTGCTGCGGGGTCGGTGCTGGAGCCTGTTTCTTCTGCGGAGCCTGAGAACAGCCGCTTAATATCAGGCCAAGAGCAATAATTAAGCCGGCGGCTGTGTACAACACGCGATACTTTAATTTCATAACATTCCCCCTTCCACTTTTAGTATGGCAAAAGGGTAATAAATCCATGCACCTGAGATTAAATCATAATCAATCTATATTTCAAATCTGTCGACCAGGTCCTCGAGTTCCTTAGCCATCGCCGCTAATTTTTCTATAGAGTAGGTAATAGTATGGGCCGAAGCGGCTTGCTCTTGGCATACCGCGGCAATTTCCTGTACGCTGCCGGTATTGCACTCAGTCATGACATTCATGGCCGACACGGTCGTTATTGCCAACTTACATAACTCATCTTGGCTTTCAGTCTTTTGGGCAATAGTATTTGCTTGCTGCTGAATCCCAGCAATTGCAGCCGTAATTTGAGCAAAAGTTTCACCACTTGTTTTTGTCACATTAACGCCCTGATCAACGTGCTCTATACTCTGATTCATTGCTATTACCACACCGCGGGATTCGTATTGTATTCTGGCAATTATCTCTGAAATTTTTTTAGCCGCACACGACGACTCATCTGCTAACTTCCTAACTTCTTCAGCAACAACAGCAAATCCTCGTCCCGATTCCCCTGCCCTTGCCGCTTCGATTGCGGCATTTAATGCTAGCAGACTTGTCTGTTTCGCGATTCCTGAAATCAGTCCGGTTATCTGGCCAATTTCGTTTGCACTTTGGCTAAGGGTAGTCACAGTTTGGCCTGTTTCATCAACAAGTACTTTAATATTCTGCATTTCAGCGATTGTTTGGTTTATAATCACTTGTCCTTGAACAGCCAGCGCCGAGCACATATCGGTTGCAGCGGCAGTTTGCCTAATACTGTCGGAAATTTCAGTGGTAATACCAACGAGCTGATTAAGATTTTGCGTGGTTGATTCTGTCTCTTTACCTTGCTTTACAAGCTGTTCGGCTATTCGCGCTACAGAATTAGCTACTTGAACACTTCCCGCCCGTGACTGATTGGCCACCGCGGCAACACTTTCTGACGTCTCAAGCACCAAGGATGAAGATTCCTTAACTGAAGTTACTATTTGCCGGAGGCTTGCTGTCATACTGTTAAATGCGGTAGCAACATGTCCAAATTCGTCTTTCTTGTTAAGATTGAGCTCATGCGCTAAATTGCCGGAAGCCACTCTTTTAGCTCCTGCAACAAGATCCTTCAGCGGACAAAGCGACGTCCTAGCGGCGTAAAGTCCAAATATCACAAAAACTACGATGATAATAGCTACCACTATTATGCTCTGCTGTATCATATTAAAGGCGGCTTGCAGAGCTGCTTCCCGCGGATAGGCCGTCACAACTATCCAGTCAGTATTCGCGATTGGGCGATACGACAGCAGATACTCCTGACCGCGCACCAAGCCCACAGTATTTCCGGTTTCACCTTGGACAGCTTGAATATAGTATACCTCGGAAAGTTGTCTTTGTTCTTCAACTGCGGCGGTATCCAATTGATAAAAAATTGGAATTCTGTTTTTATCAATTACTGTTACCGAGTAACCAGGGTTTAAGGACAGCACTTGTTCTATCATGTTGTTCAAACTTTGAAGCGATAGGTTAGCGCCCATTACGCCAACGGCTTGATTTCCGCTTCCATAAATCGGCGAAGCTCCGATGATAGTCAGTTGGTTAGTAACTTTGCTAACAATCGGGTTAGAAAATTGCGGCGTTCCCTCTAACGCCTTGCTGAAATATTCTCGATCATCAATATCAACAGTTTGCGCACCGTCGGTTCGAAATATCTGCTTACCATCGGGCTGGGCAACAAATAGCGCGTCAGCACTGCCATAGAATGCTTTAACTAAACTGAGGTAATGCTCAATTTTCGTGGGCTGCATTGAACGAATAGCTGTTTGACCGCTTGCTACCATCAGGAAGTTCTTTTTGCCTTGTACATAACTGCCGATATCGCTGGCAACACGTTCAGCAACTTTGTTATTTTTATCAACTGCAGCCTTGGTAAGAGCCTCCATCGTCTGACTAGTAAAATACCAGCCCACAATAGCCAGCGGAACCACACAAGTTAAAACAGTAAATAAGGTTGCCTTTACTGTGAGTTTTGCCATGATAATTCTGAGCTTTTGCAAATTAAATTCCAGCCTAAATTGCCTGAGTTTACTAAAGTTATAAATAAGACGCTTTATCATGTGCAGCCTCCATTAAATGTATTTTCTAACCAAATAGTACAGTATTAGCCTTTGGCAGTGTACACATTTAACATAGCTTTAACGATATGTTTACAAACTCTTAACAGGTTCTTAATAATTGATGGGAATTAGGGCAAGAAACTAAAAAAGCTCTGCTAAGGCCGGATGGCCTGCAGAGCTTTTTTACCTAGCTTCTAATTCCCGGTTGAGCCCATTTTACGCTGCAGAATTTTGCTTGGTATTGTAAACATTAAATTGAAAATAAGAATAGTAATGATGAGCAAGGCCCCAATGCCGTTGGCAATATCAACCCGGTCCGGGACAAGGCCGATGGCCATAACGTACCACATATGAACAGCCAGCGTTTCACCGGCAGCTGTTATATCAAAGTCCGGTAATTGCCGGGATACTGTTGTTCCTGCTGTGAAAATCAGGATTGCTGTTTCAC